>CAZBDT010000017.1:0-7205 GCA_964490745.1 uncultured Algimonas sp. | reverse complement strand
CAGCCGACTATGGCCGTTGATACTCATATATTCAGAGTTTCAAATCGCACGGGTATGGCACCTGGAAAAAACCCTTTGGAAGTTGAACTAAACCTATATCGCGTGACACCAGACGCGTATATATACGGGGGGCATCATTGGATACTTCTGCATGGACGTTATGTCTGCAAAGCCAGAACGCCGGAATGTTATGCCTGCCCTATCCAGGATATATGTAAATTTTCCAAAAAAACGCCGCCTCCCTAACTATTTTTAATAGTCTATAAATACATTTATATCAGCACCTTAAGGCCTCCAACCCCCTATTCAGACAGCATTCATCCGGTTTGTGCCCTTTTATCTTCCGTAACTGTTTGTTATCCATATTTTTTAAGCTCTTAGTTGATTGGGCGTACTTCCTTGGGGGAAACACTATGAAATCCTATCTTTTCGGCGCGGTCTCCGTGCTTAGTCTTGTCGCGGCGGGCGCGGCATCTGCAAATGACCATAATGATGAAGGCTGGTACCTTCGCGGCAATGCTGGTGTAGGTTTGCATCATGATGCTGAGCTCACAGGTCTTATCGATAGCAGCCAACATGGTAATGGCCTGCAAAGCGAAGGCAATTTCGGATATTCTTTAGGCGCGGGCTATGACTTCGGTGATAACTGGCGCGTAGAAATTGATGCCGACACATTGCGTACATCTTTTGGGTCCATCAGCCAAACGCCGAGCTCTAAGGGCTCCTTAGCGACTGACACAGTCATGTTAAATGCGCTTTATGATTTCAACGATTTTGGAAAATTCGAGCCTTATGTAGGCGCGGGTATTGGTTTCCTTAGTGGTAAGGGCCGCTTCTCTGCGCATGATTTCCCGGGCGTCGAGAATGAACTCGTCCGCAACCCGACTTGTGTTGGTCCAAGAACAGCCAACCAGTCATCTAGTTGTGCGATCAGCGACTCTGATACCGGATTTGGCTGGCAGCTCTTGGCAGGTCTTGGTTATCAAATCACTGACAAGCTGACTTGGGATACACACTACACCTATTTGAATGGCCCTGATTTAGACTTGGAAGGTCATATTGCAAATAGCAATACAGGCGCGTTTTCAATTGTTGACTCAGAGTTAGCCGATATTGGTGCGCATACGCTTATGACAGGCCTTCGCTACCGCTTTGGCGAGTCCAAACCAAAAATGGTGACGCCGCCACCTGCGCCGACACCAACTTATAAATGTTGGGATGGCAGCATGGTGTTCAATGCGGGTCAGTGTTTACCAAAACCTGAGCCTGTCGCTGAAGTCGTGCCAGAGCCGATTCAAACACAGACTTGTTGGGATGGGTCACTTATTCCGGTGACATCTGCCTGTCCGGTACAACCTGCTCCACAGCCTCTGCCAAGCGTTACATGTTGGGACGGTTCACTTGTCTCTGATGCGGCGTTCTGTCCGGCACAAACACCGGTCGTAGTTGAGCCTGTCGTTCAGCGTGCAAATCTGAACCTGTGTGGTGAATCGTCTGTTGCGATCTTTAACGTTCCAACAAACAAGACGCCTAAGCAGATGCCGCGTCTGGGAACAATGCCGGAATTTGGTGACAGCCACGGTCTGACACCAACGCAGTTCTATGAAAAGCTGAACGCACGCTTTAACGACAATGCAACTGACAAAGCCTATTTGAACTATCTGTTTAAATCCATGGGCTACTCAAATGGTTGGGCCGATGCACAGCCTTATATGTTTAGCGAAGAAGTTCTGCCTGTTGGAACACGCGGTCTCTTAGGTCTGGGTAAGCAGCATCACTATGAATACTCTATCCTGCCGACCAATGAGCGAGATCGTCAGGCGTTCCGCATCCAAAGTGCGAATGGCGCGGTAGTACACTTCATGAAGACATGTGGTAACTATATGTATGCTTGTGAATAAGCCTTAGAGCAGGAAGTGAATCTTCACTTCCTCCGAAGGTTCACTCGCCCTCTTGGGTCTTTGCCTCTCGGTTTTTGCCGGGAGGCTTTTTTATGGACGTAAAATTAGAAAATGCTTCCGCGCAACAAAATTATCTACGCTAAGAGACAGGCCTCATTAACAGTGTAAAATCAGGTTAGGGCGTATAAATTGTGTAAGTCACATCCGCGCCGATTGTCCCTGCTCCCATTGAGAAATCATAAAAATTTTCGTCAGATGCATCCGCTATCAGGCTCAACGCATAGCGGATGTTAAAAGACACGGCTTGCTCTAACAAAGACCCTCTAATTCGCGCCGTTCGGCGACCGCCATCAAATATCTTTGTCGGGCCTGTGCTAAGATCAGACAAATCATCCAAAGAATTATCTAACCCAGCCCCACCTATGGCCGGATTTTGCGCGGCATCCCCCCAACGCCCGACGCCTGACCCGCCGGTCCGATTTAATCGGGCCCGAAATCCAATATTCTCGTAGTTCAGACCAACAAAATCCCCTGTTCGCGTGAGATTGGTCGCCTCGGCATAGACATCAAATGCGGTATTTGATGCCACTAAAAACCGAGAGACGTTTCGAGCGCGCCTGACATTGATATTTGTTGTTTCATCTAACCCAAAGGCCGAAAGGGAATCTGTGGGCTCAAGATAATCAATATCTCCGCCCCCAGGATTTCCAAAATTTCCGCCAGAGCTTTCATCTTCTATATCCAAACGCGACGCACCGCCGGAAAAATCATGCCCTGCATCAAAGCCAGAATTTGCATTAAACACAAATCCATCAACACCGATTAAGTCAGGCGCAGCAGATCCAGTTGAGGCAGGTGTCAGTAAATTGAAATCTACGACGACAGGGGCAACACCGCCATTGGCTTCATCTTCTGTCGCGGCAATCACGACTACCAAAGGCAAAACACGAAAAAAGGGGCGATCAATCGCGGCATCAGCCTTAGGCGCATATACAAGTCCTCCAGCGACGAAAGCGCCAGCCGTTAGGATGCCCAGCTTAGCGCCCAAATCCCCACAAATATTTTTAGTCGCACAACGCATGATGTACGTATGGGTAGCAAATAATTATTGCATTCAGACGAAATGATAAGGTTATTAAATCGCTAAATAGCGGTCAATTTAACCTAGTCTTGTTTGTAGACTTTACCGTCTTTCATCACAAAATCGACGTCTTCCAAGGCGCGAATATCGTCCATTGGATCGGCATCCACCGCAATGATATCGGCCCGTTTACCGACTGTGAGAGAGCCTCTATCTTCTGTTATGCCAAAGAGTTTCGCATTGCCGATCGTTGAGGCCTGAATAGCTTCCATCGGGGATAGACCCCACTCCACCATATAGGCAAATTGGCGTCCGTTTTGCCCATGGGGATAGACACCCGCATCAGAACCAAAAGCAATATTCACACCTGCCCTTACGGCGGCTTGGAACCGTTCGCGCTGGGCTTTGCCAACAATACGTTCTTTTTCGAGGCTCTCTTCCAAGATGCCCGCTGCTTCACCCTCTGAGAGAATATAATCGGAAACATAAATATCCATTGATAAATAGGTGCCTTTACGTTTGGCCATGCGCAGACCTTCATCTGAAATCAGGCTGGCATGCTCAACCGAATCGACACCTGCGCGAATGGCTGTCTCAATCCCTTCCGCTCCATGTGCGTGAACTGCGACTTTGAGACCTAACAGATGTGCCTCATCAACAATCGCTTTCATTTCCTCAAAAGCAAATTGCTGTGCGCCGATTTTCGTTCCCTTTGAAAGCACGCCGCCTGTGCCGCAAAATTTAATCACTTTAGCACCGTATTTATTATTTTCACGGACTTTCGCGCGCACGGCCCAAGGCCCGTCCGCAACGCCGCCGCCCTTGACCTTATATTGGTAAGGTAGAAGATTATTATCACAATGCCCGCCTGTAATGCCGATAGACCGACCCGCCGGAATCATATGAGGCCCCGGGACATCGCCATCGTCAATGGCGTTCATCAAATCAATATCGGCGAAACCCGGTGCGCCTAAATTCCGAACAGTCGTGAACCCCGCCATCAGCGTTTTCTTAGCATTTACAACACCGGTAATCGCCGCACGCGGCGTGGAGACCGTCAGTCGTTTATAACCGTGGATCGTGGCATCGCTCGTCAAATGAACATGGGAGTCAGACAGCCCTGGCAGAACAGTCATATCCGATAGGTCGATCAGTGTTGCATCCTCCGGCACGTCAATTTCATCCAGTGTTGCGCGTGACCCTATGGCGGAAATCAACCCATCCTCTACCACAATGACTCGGTTCTTCAGGACTTTACCATTTTCAACATCGATCATTGCCCCCGCATAAATGACTTGCGGCCCGTTATCCGCAGCAAAAGCTGAAACAGCAGCGCCAAGAGCAAGACAAGTAGATAAAGCGAAGTGTTTAATCATATTCTGACGTCCTATTATATGAGCGTTAAAGGTTTAAGCCTTCGCCGCCACTGTGCAAGGCGCAAGCCAAGCTTTTCTTTCTAATCTGAACCCGTCATAGAGCGCGGGTGAATTTAACTACTGAAAATCCCGCAAAAACGCTAAGCCTTGTGCTGATAGGTATATTGTCAGTGCGGCTTATTGCACTCTTTATCGCGCCTTGGGGATTGCACGGTGATGAGGCGCAATATTGGGCTTGGTCGCAAGAGCCCGCCTTTGGCTATTTTTCTAAACCGCCCATGATTGCCTGGGTCATTGGCGCGACAACCTCGATTTTTGAAGATGCGGAATGGGCCGTGCGATTATCCGCGCCGTTTTTACATATCGCCACGACAGTGATGATCTTCCTGACTGCAAGGCGTTTCTTTGATCCACAAGTCGGGTTTTGGGCATCGCTGATTTACACGCTCATGCCCGCAGTTTGGTTGTCGAGCTATATTATGAGCACAGACGCCGTCTTGCTGCTCTGTTGGGCAATTGCCTTACATGCATGGGCCTGTCTTCGGGATGGAGGCGGATGGGGACGCGTTTTGCAATTGGGTCTCGCCTTGGGGTTTGGCCTGCTCTCAAAATACGCCATGGCCTTTATGGTCCCGGTCCTCTGTCTAGCTGTCCTGTTTGATCGACCCAGCCGGAAAACCCTTCTGGGTGTCAGAGGTTTTGTCGTTGCTGGATTGGCCGCAATCATATTAATGCCAAACCTGATGTGGAATGCTGCGAACAATTTTGCGACAATTTCTCATACGGCAGAGAATGCTAATCTGGGTAAAGACCTGTTCAATCCTGAAGAAGTCATCGGGTTCTGGATTGATCAATTTGGGGTCTTCGGATTTGTTCCGTTTCCGATGTTGCTCCTCGCGATTTTTGCCGCCCTTAAAGGGCAATTAAAGAACCCAGCTAAATGGCTAGCTGCTTTAGCCACCCTTCCCCTTCTCGCCATAACGCTTGAAGCGCTTCTGTCCCGCGCAAATGCAAATTGGGCTGTCACAGCTTATGTGGCTGCGCCAATTTTAGTTGCATTATGGGCCACGCGAACGACACGTCGTATAGCTTGGCTGAAATGGGGATTGATCGCCCAAACCGCGCTCGTCCTCCTGATTGGCGGGTCGGCGATCAGTGAAAAATCGGTCGATGCCATCGGCATGAATAACGCCGTCAAACGCTTACGGGCTTGGCCGGAAACGGCTGAGGCCGTGAAGGCAAAAATCGCCGAGGCTGATTATGCCTATGTCGCCACGGATAACCGGCTCGTTTTTTATGATCTGAATTATTACGGGATTGGCGATACAAAACTGGCCATGTGGTCATTGAACGCATCACCTGCACATCATGCGAGTTTGACGCGCGCCCTGCCTGAGACAGATCAACCGGTTCTCATCCTGTCACATCATCATAACTTCGAAAGCTACTTTAAAGAGGATTTCGAAACGCTCATTGAACTGGATCCAATCCAAATTAGTTTAGGTCCCGGAAAAATTCGGGACCTCAGAGTGTTTCGCGGAACGGGATATAAACGCACGACTCGCGAGGACAGAACCTAGAGCATTTTGCTTTGAAATGAGATCATAGAAAGCCTCAAAAAATGGGCGAATAAGGCCCAATTTTTGAGACCGCATTAAGCAAAATGCTCTAGCTGTCGCCCCATAATTTTTCGAGGCGTTTATCGCGGCCACAGCCATTCCTGTATAATTTATAACGGAGCGAATTTCGCTTATAATAATTCTGATGATAATCTTCCGCGTCGTAAAATGTTAAGGCAGGCAGGATAGGCGTTACAATTTCATCGGAGAACGGCTTCGTTTCCTTGATAAGCGCTAGGGAGCTTTCAGCATCCGCCCGCTGTTCCGGTGTGACGAAAATGGCAGAGAGATAGCTCGCGCCCTTATCGCAAAACTGACCACGATTATCGGTAGGATCAATGGTTTTCCAGTAATAATCGATGAGTTGCCGATAGGTCACCACATTCGGGTCATAGGTGACTTTGACGGCCTCATAATGGCCCGTCTTATTTGTCCCAACGACTTTATAGGTCGGATTATCAACGGTTCCACCTGTATAGCCGGATACCGCCTCGACAACACCCGTAATTTTCTCAAAGTCTGATTCGGTGCACCAAAAACACCCGCCCGCAATGATCATGTCTTCCAGACCATCGGTGCGCGTATTTTTAAAGGGCGCTTGCGGACCTGTGGTTGCCGACAAGACTTGAGGTTCTGCCGTCATATCGATTTTTCCAACTGATTGCGCAGGCGCGCAAGCATAGAGGGACAGGGATAATAAGGCCGCTCCAGCGGCAGTGAGTAAATGTTTCATATTTAGATAATCCGTCAAAGCGGGATCCAGTTCCAATCACGTTGCGGTGTAAAGGCTGTGACCTTATTCGCGGCTTTTCTTATAGCCAGCCAAAGCCTTTTCACGCGCCTCCTTATGATCAACAATAGGGTTGGGGTAGGTTTCACCCAGCTTCACCCCCGCTTGCGCCAAAACATGTTTGGGTGCGGTCCAAGGTTGGTGAATATATTTCTTTGGGAGTTTAGCGAGTTCCGGCACATATTTGCGAACGTAATCCCCATTTTTATCAAACTTTTCGCCTTGGCTAAACGGATTGAAAATTCGAAAATATGGTGCGGCATCCGCGCCGCTGCCGGCCACCCACTGCCAGCTCGCCGCATTTGAGGCGGGGTCCGCCTCCAGCAGTGTATCCCAATACCAGTCTTCCCCAACACGCCAATCGGTCAATAAGTGCTTTATCAAGAAAGACGCACACACCATCCGTACCCGGTTATGTTGCCAGCCTGTCTGCCAGAG
>CAZBDT010000016.1:4939-28468 GCA_964490745.1 uncultured Algimonas sp. | reverse complement strand
CACCTTATCCGGTCAGGGATCGGCCGATGAGACCTCTATTTTGCGCCCCGCTGAGGTAAACAAATATAGAGTTCGGGGGGATGACGAACGGGAGATGACGTCTCTGGAACTTTTTGCCAATCGTAATGGGACCGTTACGAACGTCATAGATAAAAATACAAATAATGCCATGTTGCATTTGCGATTATCGAAAGCCGTTTTACTCCTCATTCTTCCCTTCATTGCGGTACCTTTTGGATTGAATTACGGTCGGAACCCATCTTCCGCGGGTATATTTATCGGGGTTGTTTTCTTAGTATCGCTCCAAAAGGCCTTGGAGTTTGCGCAATCTTTGGGGGCTGCAGGGAAAATTCCACCATGGTTAGGCATTTGGAGTATCATTACCGCTGTTGCGATTTTCGCTTTCATACTTTTTTGGAAAAGCGCGTTCAAAATGGGCCAACCGCCACTCACCTCGTTCTCCCATTGGGTTGGTCATATCAAAGGTGAGATGCTTTCGGGTGTTCAAAGCCTATTTGGTAGGGAGCGGGTAAAGCACGATGTTTAAACTCGCCGCTTATATATCCAAAACCTTCATTCTCACTTGGGTGACATTGGTTTTCGGATTTCTAACCTTAATCGGATTATTAGATAGCCTTGCCAACGGCGCCGATATTGTCGCGAGTGGTGGAGGCTTTTCAGATACATTCCGCTATATGGCTTTACGTGCGCCTGTGATTTTTGACCGGATCTTCGTCTTTACCCTCGTCGTCGCAACCTTAATGACGTTTGTGAAACTCATTCGTCAGCATGAGCTTGTCGCTTTGCTCGGCTTTGGCATATCGGCGACAAAACAAGTTTTACTCCTGACACCCGCCGTTATAGGGGCATCGCTTATATCAATTTTGTTCATTGATGTCGCTATGGCCCCCGCCGTGCGGTCCCTTCAAACTTGGGGTATTGGCGAATATAAAATCAAAAACATCACAGCGGAAAATCCGCTTTGGCTGGAAGACAGGGGCAGAATTGTTCGCGCGACAGAGCGGATCGACTATAACACGCTCGGGCAATTACAGTTTTTCTTTCGCGATAATGATGGCAATGTCGAGCGCATATGGCACGCCGAGCAAGCCACGTTTAAGTCCCCAAACTGGCAATTGAATGGAGTCGAGGAATTGGAAGTCAAAGGCGCAGACGGGGAAACAAGAAATTTCGTCCCAGTTAAGGGGCCAAAAGTCTGGGAAACACGTCAAAATCCGAAATCAATAGCGAGACTAGCGGCGGAGCCCCGCGATCTTTCGCTATCAGAAATGCGTAACTTTTCGAAACGCGGGAATAGCGGATCAAAGCCCAGTTTTGCTTATAAATTTTGGCATGCCCATCGTATCACACGCCCCATCGCAGCATTCTTCCTTCTAATTGCCTGTGCGGCCCTGATGCAGCGCACGGGCAGAGAAGATACAGGTATCAAAACGCTGATTATCGGGATATCGATGGCCTTTATCTTTCTGATTTTCGATGGAGCCATGGCGACCTTTGCAGCCTCCGGCAGCGTTGCCGTCTTGCCAGCAATTGCCCTCCCCTTACTCGTTTTCGGGATTGGCGGCACCTATATGCTGCTGCGGACAGAAACGCTCTAGAGCCGCAAGCGTGACGCAGCTTTTCATCGTGAATCTTTTATCTGAACGTGTTGCGCGAAAAGGATCCGTTCTAGAGCCCCTAGCAAAAGAAATGGAAGCATATTGCATCCGTTTAGACCCATTTGATGCCTTACCATCTGCCGTTTCAAAAGCCGCCGAGGATGGAGTTGATCACGTCGTCATCGAAGGTGGAGATGGTACGGTCCAAGGGGTGATCTCAGCCTTTCTCTACCAAGCTGATAAATTCAAAACTTTCCCATCATTCTCAATCGTTCCCGGCGGCATGACGAATCAAGTCGCTAAAAATATCGGGCTAAAATCTGCAGCCTCTCATTCGGTAAAGACAGCGCTAAGCGGCCCTATAAAGTCGGCTGAGATACCATTATTAAATATCGTCGATAGCGAGGGTCCGCATTATGCGGGTTTTCTCTTTTCAACGGGCGCGATCCCACAAATCACCCGCTACACGACGAGTGAGTTGCACCGCAAAGGCATTGGCGGTTCTGCAGCTGTCTTAGGTGGTATTCTAAAAGGCATGCGCGGTGATGATGACGCCCTTATGCAAACCACACCTATACGGATGGGGAAGCTGTTCCAGGGGTCACATTTGGGCACCGTCGTCACAACCCTCCCCAGCCTGATTATGGGGTTAGACCCGTTTTGGGGAGAAGGTGATGGTCCAATTCGCGTCACTTGGGTGGATCAAAATTACAAAGGCTTGGCAAAGAACCTTGTCCAAATTTGGATGGGCCAAAAATCCAAAGATCGCAGCCCGGACGGCTTCTACTCGAAACGCGTCGACGAAATCTCCTATGAATATAAAGGCGACATCGTCCTTGATGGCGAGTTTCTTTCAATCCCGTCAGGTAAGTTTACTGTTCAGACCACACGTCCTGTGAGATTCTTAACCTGATATGTCCTCGATCCTTGATATCATAAAATCCGAAACACTCGATCCCCCTGCCCGTGTAACAGACGTTATGAACATCATTCGCGACCGTCATGACGGACGAGTGCAAGCCATGATCTATTACGGCAGCTCGCTCCGGGAATTAGACAATCCTGAAAAGATGTTAGATTTCTATGTCTTGGTCGACAGTTACCGCAAAACCCACGGAACGGGACTCCGCGCCCTGATTAATCGTTTCATCCCACCCGCTGTCTATTACGTCGAACACGTATCAGACGATGGAACGATCTCGACGTGCAAATATAGCATACTCAGCCTGTCGGAATTTGAAAAACGCTGTAGCCCCCGCGCCTTCTTAAGCCAGGTCTGGGGACGTTTTTCACAGCCCTGTGCTGTACTTTGGGCTAAAAACGATCAGGTTTTGGAGCGCGTTTGGGCCGCCCGTGTCATAGCGGTTGAAACTATGGCAGGCGCCACGGCCCCCCTGCTCAACGGGCAAGCCACGGCATCAGAACTCTGGGGTCGAGGCTTTTACGAAAGCTACCGAACGGAACTCCGCCCGGAAAGCTCAACGGGTCGAAGTGAAGAAATCGTCGCGCGTTTTGAAGAACGATACAAGGCCATCACAGCAGGTCTCTATGGTGATCCAAATTCAGATGGACAATTCACTTTACCGAATACCGGAAAACTTCGCGCCAAGCAAAATTGGATGTTACGCCGAATTTTGGGCAAACCCGCCGCCGCGATAAGAGTGCTGCTTGGGGCGGCGACGTTTGACGGTGGGGTAGATTATATCGCGCGGAAGATTGAGAACCATTCCGGCGTCAAACTCAATCCAACGCCAGCACAACGCAAGCACCCCGTCTTGCACTCGCCAATTCTATTTTGGAAAATTTGGCGTCAGGGCGCGTTTAAATAGATTACTCAGCCGCCTGTAGCTTACTCATCATGCCTGTCATGATTTCAGCTTGGCTGGCTTTCATCCGAGCAAAGGCATCAATGATGGTATTCACATCTGCTTCAGTATGCGCCGCTGAGAGCGAAATGCGCAGCAGGCTGGAGCTTTGCGGCGTGCCCGGTGGAACGGCAAGGTTCACATAGACCCCGTTCTCCATCAACCAATTCCATTCCATTGCAGCCACACCTTCATTCGGGCGACGGACCGCAATCACAGGACTTGGATCAGCGCAAAGGTCATAATCCAGAGCTTTCAACCCTGCATGGAGCTGCTGGGCACGCGCTTTAAGATTTTCTCTTAAATGACTACCAGACTTGATTTTTTCGACCGCTACACGCGCTGCGCAAATATTTGCAGGGGTTGCGGATGCCGTAAACATATAAGGCCGCATAACTTTACGCGTAATCTCAAATTCGGGATGTTTAGACGCGCAGAACCCACCTACAGAGGCGAGTGATTTCGAGAATGTGCCAGAGATAAAATCAACCTGATCCAATACGCCCTGCTCTTCTGCAATTCCGCAACCTGTTGGCCCGAACACGCCATAGCTATGAGCTTCATCAATAAAGAGATAGCCCCCATGACGATGGGTCACGTCCAGGAACTCATCCACCGGGGCTATATCGCCAAACATGGAATACATACCTTCGATCACAACTAGTGCATTCCCGCCCTCAATCTCGCCTTGACGACGTAAACGCTTATCCAAATCTTCCGGATTGTTATGACGAAAGCGGATTGTAGACGCATTGGTCAAGCGCGATCCGTCAATGATACAGGCATGCGCATCTGCATCCATAAAGATAACGTCTTTATCGCCTGCTAGGCCTGAAATTGCCGCAAGGTTGGTTTGGTAGCCTGTGGTAAAAACAATGCAGGATGGCATATTAAAATGGTCAGCGATCGCTTCTTCCAGATCTGTATGCTCGGCATATGTCCCATTCGCCACGCGTGATCCGGTCGTTCCCGTCCCATGATCATCCACGGCTTTTTTCGCGGCCGCACGACAGTCTTCGTCAAATGTGAGTCCGAGATAATTATTTGTCCCAGCCAAGAGAATTTCACGGTCGCGAATACGCCCACGCGTGGCAGAGAGGATATCGTCAAATTTCACGCCAAGCGCATCTGCGCCGATTTTCATCATCATATCCACGCGCGTTTGAAGCGGTGCATATTTGTCGAATAATTTTGTCATGCGTTCCCCCGTTTGACGTTAAGACGTCAAACCTTTCACCGCTAAAACCAACTCTCCTACAGTTTTGATGTCAGACACCATCTCCATCGGAATCGAAATATCATAGTGGTCTTCCAATTCCATAATGAGATCAAATACAGCCACAGAGTCGACCTCAAGATCAGACATAATACCGGAAGACCGCTCGATCGTGTGGTTTTTCGGATTATATGGCTTTAGCAGTTCGCTGATTTTATCGTAAATCTCTGAATCTGTTGGTGCGCTCATGGATTCGTCCCATCAAGAATTTTCAGGGGCGATACCAAACGTGGCAAGCTACGTCCAGATAATGCCTCAGCCTACGTCGCTACTATTTGAAACAACCTTAAGGTTTTCTTCGGCCTGTAAATCAATGATGGCGCCGTCGAGGAATTTTGCCTTCACCCTAGCGCGAGACAACTTACCAGAGCTCGTAATGATCATTGTTGATTTGGGAACCAGCATAAGACGAACCGGCACGCCGACTTCTAATCGGATCGCGGCTGTAACTGCAGTATAGATTTCTTCCAGTAATTTAGGGTTGCGAGTTCGACATTCCAATAAAAGCATAATGTCTTTTTCGTCCCCTGCTCCACCTACGGCAAATGCACATGCGCGGCCACAGCGATGCGGTGCGGCAGCTTGTGCGGCCCATTCTATATCTTGCGGCCAAATATTGCGACCATGCCAGAGGATTAAGTCCTTATAACGACCCGTCACAACCAATTGATCTTCCAACCAATACCCTGCGTCGCCTGTATCGAGCCAGCCATCCTTGGAGAAGGCAGCCTCAGTCGCCTGCGTATTCCGAAAATAACCCGGAGACACGGACGGGCCCTTTAAGCAGACGCGCCCAACTTTTTTCTCGCTCAACACATTGTCATCAAAGTCACGGATCTCAATTTCATGATTGGGCAGAACTTTACCGCAAGCAACAAATGTCCGGCGATCTTCCTCGCGTGTAAGGTCCGAGGCCTCAACAGCTTCAGACGTGCGCGTGTAACGTGCCATGTCGATTGTATGCTTTAAGAGCCCCTGCCCTTGCGGCGCGAACGTTGCAGCCAATGTCGTTTCAGCTAAACCATATGACGGAGTAAACGCACCTTTGGCAAACCCCATAGGGGCAAAGAGGTCTTGGAAATCTGTCAATGGTTCAGGACGCACCATATCACCGCCAATACCAGCAGCTCGCCAACTGGATAAGTCGAGCTCACGATCATTGCGCCAACGTCGAACACAGAGCTCATATCCAAATGTCGGTGAATATGACATTGTGCCTTTGTGATCTGATATCAGCTGCAACCATGTAATCGGTCGACGGGTAAAGTCTTGCGGATCAATATAATCAACAGTCATTTGAGAGACCATTGGCGCAAGCATAAATCCAATTAGTCCCATATCGTGATAGAGTGGCAACCAGCTTGTGGCGCGATCATTAGTCTGAATGTTCAAGCCATGTTTCGTAATACCATGGCAATTTGCTGTAACTGAGGATTGCGTTCCGATGATACCCTTCGGTGAAGAAGAAGAACCCGATGAATACTGAATGTAACACAAATCATCTTTACCAAATGGGCGAAGTATTTCGCCTTTGGGCAGGCCCTCAAGACCCTCAAACGTCATAACCGGGATTGCTTGATCATTGAGAGCCGAACGCATAATCGGCTCCATAGACTCTGGGCAGAATAAAGCATGAAAATCACCTGTATCCGCCATACGTTGTAATTGGCGCTCGTAAGAAGAACGCCCACCTAAAGTGACGGGTAGAGGAACAGGGGCTGCGACTAAGCCTGCATATTGGCAAGCAAAGAACATAACAGCGAATTCCGGCGTTGAGACAGCCGCAATTCCAATTCTCGCGTTTTTCTCGGCAAATGGAACTAATCGTTTAGCCATTTCAATCGCTTGCGACTGAAGCTCAGCGTAAGACAAAGACGACTTTAAACGCGCCTTCCCGTCAAAGTAGTTAAATCCCGTATTGCCCATTGCAGCGTAGTCTAATGCATCGCAAAGTGTTTCGAAATCACCATGCCTAATCGGAATTCCGCGGGATGTAGGCAGTGGAGATGTGACTGTATCGACGTCAACTTTGGACATTATATTCTCATGCATTCCGCTGCCGACGCAGCATTCACAAAACTGGTGGTCAAATAAGCTATTAACCGCAGATGTAAAGGAAGACCTACTTTGCGTAAGTTCCCGCACGATCTTAGCATATACTTCAACGGCAAGGCTACACGGGCTGTTACAAATTGTGACAATTATATGTAATAAAGAAATGCACCCCTACACTGCATAATTTCACTAAAGCCTAAAATAGAATTGAGTCCGATCCAGCTAACCTCCGTTTGGTTCGACTGTAGGAGCCCTAATAAAACCTAAAAAGACGAAGGCGTTAAATGACGCCAAGGAACGCTGCTACCAGCACAAAAATAACGTCAAACCCATTATAGCTCTTTATGTCTTGCGCAGTCGTTCGCGCGCCATATTATCAGCGATTACATTTGTGGGAAGCTGTTGTTTAGCTGACTCATCAAAAATATTTTTCAATGTATTTTCAAGGCCTTGAAGTTTTGACTGAACCCATTTTGGATCATAATTTCCACTGACTTCAGCTGCCACATTGATAATACCGCCGGCATTCACAACGTAATCAGGCGCATAGAGTATACCGCGCTGTCGGCAAGCTTCACCCATGTTTGGTGTAGCGAGTTGATTATTGGCTGCTCCCGCAATGATGGAGGCTTTAATATCAGGCAAAGTCAGTTCTGATACCGCTCCGCCTAGCGCACAAGGCGCAAAAATATCCGCTTGAACCGCATGAATTGCCTCTGGTAAAACAATTATGGCACCTAGTTCTGTTCGCGCACGGACCAAAACCGCTTTATTGATATCTGTCACAATTAAGTGAGCTCCCGCATTATGCAGATGTTCACAAAGACTATAACCGACATGGCCAAGCCCTTGAACAGCGACTCGCAAACCATTTAAACTCTCAAGGCCCATACTGTGACGCACCGCTACTTTGATGCTACGGAAAACACCTTCCGCCGTTACAGGTGATGGATCTCCGGAGGCTGCAGGCCCGTCATCCAGTCCTGCAACGAAATCTGTTTGGGTTTTTATCACGCGCATATCGTCAGGAGACACCCCAACATCTTCAGCAGTGATATAAGCCCCACTCACAGATTGGACAGCCCTACCATACGCCTCAAACAAGGCTATGCGATTAAACTCTGTTTCCGGACGAATAATGACACCTTTTCCTCCGCCAAGAGACAAACCAGCCATCGCGTTTTTATAACTCATGGCCTTTGATAGCCTTAGCGCATCGGTTACAGCATCTTTGGGATCGGCATATGACCATAATCGTGTCCCGCCTGCCCCCGGACCTCTAGCCGTGTTATGAACTGCGATGACCGCCCTTAGGCCACTCTTTTCGTCATTAAAGACATGCACAGACTCATGATCGTCAAAATCAGGATGATCGAACATATCGTTTAATCCTTCAAACTGACCAGTCCTGCGCTCGCAGCTTTCAAAACAGCTAGCGCAAGTGATCCGCCTGTCCCGTCCCCAATATTCACCTCTAAGTCTACAACGGGTGTAAGACCTAAACGAGACAGAAGAGCATCATGTGCAGGCTCCGATGACAAATGAGAGGCTATGCAATGATCAATCGACGATGGGTCTAAAGCGTGTAAGATTGCAGCTGCTGTACAGCTGACATATCCATCCAGTAAAATTGGGATCCGCTGATGCCGAGCCGCTAAAATCGCGCCAGCCAAGCCCGCAATTTCGCGTCCGCCATATATGCGAAGAATGTCCAGAGGATCAGTCGTTTCACCGCTATGCTTGGTAATTCCGGCTTCTACGACTTTTATTCGCGCCTCTGCGCCCTCACCACCTGCCCAATAATTCGCGGCGCCACCGAACAATGCGATGTTGATGGCGGCAGAGGCCGTTGCAGCGCCTAATCCCGCCGCGCCTAAAACAATGATGTCTGCTCCCTCAGCTACAACTTCCATCCCGAAAGCGATCGCGGCCGCGCAGTCCCGTTCCGACAAGCTGTCCTCTTGTGTGAAATCCGCACTCGGATAATCCAAACCAAATTCATAGACCTTAAAGGCCGACCCCAACTCTCCGGCCACACCGCGTACCGCGGCTTGACCCTCAGTCAAACTTTTCACACGGCGTTTAGATGCTTCGACTATATCGTCATACCCAAGATGTGCTGCAACGCCGTGTGTTCCCGCAAAAACGGCAATTAAGGGTCGCATCAAGCTAGGCAGTGCCGTCCCTTGCCAATTAGAGATACGTAAGAGCGGGTCTTTCAAACGACCGACGGGACGCAAGCCTCGCCCTAATGAAACAAAATTGGTCGCATCTTCTCCATTCGCATTTTCGTCCAATATGGGCATTGAATTGATCAAATCCCGTATGTCGTCAAAGGGATTATTCGTCGAATTTTCGTCAGTCATGCAAACACCTCTATCGGGCCGAATCAAACTGTTAACCCTGATAACAATTTAGGTCTTACACCTTTTCAAACTTAAATTCTTTTCAATTTCTATCCTGTAGAGTTATTTTATGTTGGCTAAATTTCTTACAAACACTGTTCTCATTGCAAGTGTGGCGATAGGTGCGGTTCTATATCTGGATCATAAAGAAGAGTCTCAGTATGAAAGGGCTACGGAAGCCAATGTAACTTCGGCCCAAAACACAGCTAACAAAGAGAGAAAAACGCCTGTCAGACAGTCCGCTTCTGTCGTCTCTATTCCAAAAGACACGCGCTCAGGACAGTATCATTATAAGGGGCGCGTAAATTCGGGATATGTTGACTTTCTCGTCGACACAGGCGCATCTGCTGTGGCGTTGACAGCCACAGATGCACGCAAGGCCGGAATAAGAGCCTCTGAACTTTCCTATAACATTTCAATCAGTACAGCTGGCGGGCGGAATTATGCCGCGCGCGTGACACTGGATCAGGTCGCATTGGGCGGGATCATTTTGCGGGACGTGGAGGCTTTGGTCGTTAAAGAAGGCTTAGAAACCTCACTTCTCGGTATGACTTGGCTGGGTCAGCTACAAGAAGTCAAGGCAACACCAAACGCCCTTTTGCTTCGCTATTAAAACAATCCTGTTTTACGAGCCATATTGATGGCGACCAAAGCTAGACACAGCCCAAAAACACGACGCAACAAAGTTGCATCCATTTCATGGGCGAGTTTTGCACCTAACGGTACCATAGGCCAAGCCGAGAGTGTAATGAGGGCGAAACCCAAGCCATTCACATAGCCAACCGAACCAAATGGGCGTCCCGGAACGCCCCATCCGCTGAGAACGAACCCAATCGTAGCCGGCACCGCGATAAACAAACCAAAGGCCGCAGCGGTTCCAATTGCGCGGTGTATCGGAACACCGCAAAGCGTCAGTAAAGGCACGGAGAGCGAGCCGCCCCCAATTCCCATCAATGATGACAAAATGCCCACACTACTGCCTCCGAAGATCGGAGCCGGACCTCGCGGCACAGTTCGACGCAAAACAAAACTCGGCTTACCAAAAATAAATTGAAGCGACACAAACAGCGCTATCACGGCGAAAAGACGGGTCAGCACATCAGCTGAAAGACGCGGCGCAATCCAAATCGCGGCCACAAATGCGCCGACCCCGATCCAAAGACCATAACTCTGCCACCATTTCGGGCGCGGCCAAACCAAGCTCATATCAACGGCAGTCTTTGCATAATGCGCTCGGGTCGAGCGGAACGCGTTGAGTATTATGACGGCGGCGCTGGTCGCGATGGCGCAATGCATGACGATCTCTTCCGCGACGCCCAAAGCCGAAAACGCATAATAGAGCGCGGGAACCATCACAGCCCCACCTCCAATTCCGAATAGCCCCGCCGTCAGCCCGGCAATGCCCCCAACTGCGAGTAACGCTACGATCAGCTGCCAATTCTGAAAGATCAGCTCCATTAGGCCGCGCGTTGCAGATTTTGCATCACATCAACGCCTTCAGCCAGAATATCAGACGGCAAGCGTTTTCGTCCCAATCCTTCTGACAAGGTACGACGCCATAAACGCGCGCCCGGCTCTCCCGCAAACAATCCCATAACGTGACGGATCAGCGCTTTTGTCGAACGGTCAATCTCTTGACGCTTCTGAGCATAGTCAATCAATCGCTCAGCAATATCTAACCGGCTAGGTTCGAAAGCTTCGCCCCCAAACCAAGCTTTATCAATCTCGGTTAAAATCCATGGCGTGTTATAAGCGGCTCTTCCAAACATAGCGCCGTTCAGACATTCGTCCATGACTTTAGTAGCATGTTGCACATCAGCTAACTGCCCGTTCACGAAAATGTCCAATTCAGGATATTTCGCTTTCATCGCGTGGACGAGTTCATAATCAATAGGCGGAATGGTGCGATTATCTTTGGGTGAGAGCCCCTTCAGCCACGCTTTACGGGCATGAATGATAAATGTCTTACAGCCCGCTGCCGCAACCGTTTCGATGAAGACGGGCAAAGTATTTTCGACGTCTTGGTCATCAATCCCCAAACGACATTTCACGGTGACGTCTGCATTTGTCGCATTCTTCATCGCGGTGAAGCACTGCGCGACCAATTCTGGCTCTGCCATCAGGCACGCGCCGAACCGTCCAGCCTGCACGCGGTCCGAGGGACAACCGACATTAAGGTTCACCTCATCATAACCGTAAGTCGCACCAATCTCGGTTGCTTTGCCCAGCTTCTCAGGATCACTCCCCCCAATCTGCAAAGCGACCGGGTGTTCAATCTCATCAAAGCCCAAGAGACGGTCTCTCGGACCATGGATCACGGCATCTGCAACCACCATCTCTGTATAAAGACGCACATGGGCAGAGAGCTGTCGATGAAACCAACGGCAATGCCGATCCGTCCAATCCATCATGGGTGCAACGGAAATGTTTGGGTTATTCAGGGTCGAAGACATGGGGAGCGAATAGCGAAAGCATAGAGAAACTCAAGGAGGAGGACCCGGAGGTTGCGCTAGAGCGGTACAAACCCTCTGTTTTCACAGATCTATGACTTGCAAATAGGTTGTGCGCTTGTCGCCTTGGCCATCTGCCAAGAGGTAATAATAGAGCTTTCCGTCAGAAATATGGACAATCCCTTTTGTGAAATTGGCAGCTCGTTTCTGACCTTGATAGACACGGGTGAAATCATTCGTCCCGCCCTTGGCTTGTTCTATGAAAGGCTGGCCATTCTCAAGACCGATGATGAAAATACTATCACCAGACGTATATATCTTACCTGCGCCAACAAAATCATCAGTTGTCACAAAATCGGCCTGCCCAGTGGGTTTGTAATGATGCAAATTCACTATTTTATTATTTTCAGCATCTCGGACCCGACTAATGATATGCACATCTCCTTGCTCCGTGATGTTCCAGTCAAAACCGCCCGTAATCACAACGCTATTTTTCTTTTGCGTCTCGACCCAGTCACCAGGCTCCATCACCAAGGCTGACGCCGCGTCTATGAGCGGTAAGGAAATTGGCTCGCCACGATAATTTTTCCATTTCGACTGCCCCTCGGGGTCATCAGACGTCATAAAATAGAGGCCGTTTTGATATTTGTATTTGTCGTCGGGATTGTTCAAACGCCGCTGAAATCCGAATCCCAATTTCCCATTGGCGAATTTCATATTCCCGTAATTGCTCCAATTATAGTCTTCGCCATCCTCAATAACGCTAAGTTTATTTATGCTCTTGAAAGGCGACCATTTCCCCTCGCCCAGATAAGAATTGAAAACACCCTTCCCGTTTTTAGAACCACCTTGCCGGATATAAAGAAACAAGCCACCTTCGTCATTTTGGAAGAATTTGGGATAGGTCAATCGGGAAAACTCGTCATGGGCTTCTTCACGCTCATTCATGGACAGGTGATTATAATCATCCGGCCCTTCGCTATGTGAAGACGTGTCTTTGACAAACAAATCCAAATTGAACTCGTCATCAGAAACAGACGCTGCGCCATCAATTGTATAGGCGTAGCGGAAATAATCTTTGGTAAAATCATCATGGCCGCCCGTATCTGAATCGCGGCTGTAAGCGTGCAAATCAAAGACGAGATGGATCGTTTCATCGATGGGGCTGATGCCGACAGCAATCGTATTATGCGTCTCACCAATCCACCAGCGCCCCACGAAACCCGTATGTTGATGTGGAAATTCGATATGTTTTAATTGGCCGGTTTCGAGATTAAGCCGCGACAACATCATATGACGATTAGTTTTACCGCCTTTATACCACGTCATAAAAACAAAATGCTTATACGTTTTAATTGCGTCACCGTGTGGGACGAGCGCTGGCCCAAATTGGTAATTATATTTCGCTTCAGGATCATATTCCGATTGCAGGGAAGTTTTCAAAGATCCCATTTTCTCGCCATCAAAGAATAGAGCCTTATCCGTAATCTTCACCTCTTCGAGCAAGGTTATGTTTTGCGCTGTACTTTGGGATGTTTTGACTTCCGCCGCGCAAGCCGAAAACACTAGCGTCAAAACTCCAAGCACACATAGTTGTTTAATAAAATTCATGGCAAATATACTCTCTTGTCTCCGATAAACTCTATCAAGCGAATTAGGGGCGCTCCAGAATTAAATTGGTTCACATGATCAAAATTATCACGGAGCTGAAGGCTTAGCTATGCGGAGAAGTCTAATCACTCATTTTTAAAAGTTACTTCGCCTTAGAATTACCTAGCAGCAAATTAGATTAGTGCAGATAATTTATCTCGATAAGTAGGTCGGCCGATATCTGCATTTTTTTAATCGCCCCGCTAACGCAGTGACCGCTTAACAGCCGTGGCTTTTGCCGTGACCTGCGCAACAGATGTCGGGTTAGTCGGCGGTATAGGCGCGTCAGACGGCCATAACTGCAGCAACTCCTCAATCGCCCCCAGCAATCCCGCATCATATAGTGACATCGCATGATCTTTAGCCACGACGGCAAAACCGTAGGCATCCTGATACTCACCCGGATCGGAAACGATGCCGTCCGTGATGGCAATTGTATATTCCTCGACAATTGTATCCATGAGAAAGCGGATGATCTCGGCTTTATCGCCGCCGGCCGCTTCGGCCATTGATTTCAAGTTGGCCTCTGCTTTCAGCAAATCTGGCTCAATTTCTGACGCCGGACGCCCCGCCTCAAGAGCCTCAGACACAGACTCGAACACATCCGGTGTAAATCCGAGCGCGTCCAGCCCGGCTCGCTCCGTTTGATGGGTTTCTGAAACGGGATGCAAGAGATGTGGCGCGGCCATTTCCGGCTCTCCCGCACGGTAGAGAGCTAGACCAGCCTGAACATGGCCCGACATAAATGCCAAACGAAACGGAACAGGCAAAGTCTCCATATCGTGCCCGCCCTCAGACTTATGCATGTCTTGCTTCATCTCACTCGTCTTGATTTCAACGCGTTGAGATGTTTCTACACTTGTGCAAGCGACAAGCGATGCACTCGAAACAAGGCTCATCAAAGCCACACAAAGCCGTTTTTGAAGTTTATTGCCCATCACAGAAAACTACTGCCAGCCAACAGCGTCGTAAATTTCAATGGCCTTCGCCTGATATTCTCCCAACTGACCGACATTCAATGTATCTTCTTTAAATGTGCCGAGCGACTGAACGGCGGATGAGTTATTGCCAAGATCAATGACGGGATATTCATTATTTCCATCTGCGAAATAAAGCTGCGCAGACTCTGACGTTAAATATTCCATAAAACGAATGGCATTGTCTTTATTCGGGGCGTGAGCCGTCACCGCTGCTCCACTGATATTCACATGCGTTCCGCGGCCCTCTTTGTTCGGAAAAATAATACCTATGGAGTCAAAAATCTCTTTCCGCTCTGGATCATCTGATCTGGCAACACGGGCGAGATAATAAGAATTTACAACGGAAATATCACATATACCCGAAGCGACTGCCTCGATCTGGCCTGTATCATTACTCTGGGGTTTGCGCGCAAAATTGCTGACGACAGATGCGGCCCAATCCTTGGCCTCGGCTTCGCCTGAATTCGCAATAAAGGAAGACAGCAAAGAGATATTATAGATATTGCCGGATGAGCGCATGCAAATTGAGCCCTCAAAGGCCGGATCAGCGAGATCAGAATAACTCTCAAGATTTTCCGGACGCCCTTTCTCTTTATTATAGATGATTACCCGCGCGCGCTTTGACAGGCCGTACCAGAGCCCATCAGGATGGCGAAGATATGACGGTATGCGCTCCTCTAAAACTGTCGAAGACACGGGCTGAAGAACGCCCTCATTTTCTGCACGCCAAAATACGCCCGCATCAACCGTGATTAAGAGGTCAGCGGGGCTAAACTCCCCTTCTGTCTTCAACCGCTCAATCAACGCATTTGATTTCGCCTCAATGCGGTTGACTTTAATTCCGGTCTGTTCGGTAAAGTCAGAATAAAGACGAAGATCTGTATCATAGTGACGTGACGAATAAATATTCACTTCGCCTACGGCTTCGTTCGACACCTCATCAGTTTCCGCCGTCGTCGCAGGATTACAGGCCGCTAATCCCAGTAATGTGAGACTGAGTAGAATGGGACGTAGAAACATTTATGAAAACCTAGTTGCGAATAAGTCTCAATTGCTTATCAATGATTTTGACTCAGTACAACAAATTTAATCCTGAAAAGCCAGCAAAGAGGCGGGCTTAGGGTGAAGCGAAACGGGCTGCCCGAGTACAAATTCAAAGGCCGTCGGCACTTTTAAAGATATATTGGCGCCGGACGCATTTGATACGGCCACAATTTGCGCTGCTCCAGTGTGACGGATATCCGTGACTCTTAACGCAGACGCATTTTCGGTTTGAGTCTCAACGTCGATAGTGAAGGGCCGAATGAAGAGACTTAAACCACCCGCTTTCACATCAGAGAGGTCAGAGCGAAGAGACTCAATTGGCCATTCGCCAAATTCTGTTTTGAGCACATCACCTTCCAATATCGCAGGGAGAGCCAGGCCCTCACCCGTCAGTTTCGCCACATCAGCAGAGACCGGATTGTGATAAATATCCTGAGGGCGGCCGATTTGCGCGACGGTCCCACCGAGCATCACTGCAATCTGATCGCTAATTTCCATGGCCTCTTCCGGATCATGCGTGACCATCACCGTGATACAGTCTTGAGCCTTTAAGACGCGTCGAATCTCTTCGCGTAGTCGGCGCCTTAGGATGATATCTATATTCGCAAAAGGCTCATCCATTAATATAACACGCGGCTTCGGCGCCAATGATCTGGCCACGGCCACACGTTGCTGCTGCCCGCCGGAAAGCGTATGCGGAAAGCGTTTTCCCAGGCCGGACAAACCGATCTGGTTTAGCAAATTGGATGAAATCTCTCGACGGTTGGACTGCTTATGAATTCCAAATTCGATATTCTCTTCGACGAATAAATGCGGAAACAAAGCGCCGTCTTGCAACACCAGACCAACGGGTCGGTCTTCTGGCGGCGGACAATTCTGCGGCGAAACCAATTTACTTCCGTCAAGCGTTATATGACCAGCTTGGAGCTTTAGCATACCTGCCGCCAAATTCAGCAATGTCGTTTTCCCGCAACCGGATGGCCCCAATAAGCATAAGATTTCACCTGAACGGGCCGTCAAAGACACGTCTTTCAAAACGTCGATGTCACCAAAACTATGGTGAACATTGTTAAAAACAAGGCTCATAAAAAGGTCTAATACTCTCACTGGTTTTCGCTGGTCATCGCGCCTATAAGCCATCCACCTTATAAGAGCCAGACAAAGGTTAGGCCATAAATTCCCTGCGAAACATATCCCGGAAATCTATCCCTCTGACCCTAGGCATCACGATCATCGCAATCGTATTTATGTTGCCAATTTTAACTGTCGGGCTGGACATTTTCACCGATGGGACATGGCCGAAAACCTTGGGTCTTTACGTCTTAAACACTACGCTTTTGATGATAGGCGTCGGCTTATTATCGACTTTGATTGGGGTCAGTTGCGCTTGGTTTGTGAGCGCATATGACTTTCCGGGACGCAGGATTCTATCTTGGCTTCTTATTCTCCCCATAGCCGCCCCAGCCTATATAATTGCCTATGTTTATGCTGATCTCTTGGAATATTACGGTCCTATACAATCGACATTACGCGCGATTTTTGACTTAGAGAACGGACAGCAGAGCTTCCCGCCAATTCGGAATATGTTGGGCGCGACCCTCATGCTCAGCTTTGTGCTTTATCCCTATGTCTATCTGCTGGCACGGACATCTTTTCTCCAGCAAAGTCAGTCTCAATGGTGGGCGGCCAGAAACTTAGGGCTAAGTTCCAGACAGGCCTTTTACAAAGTCGCCATGCCCGCCGCGCGTCCCGCTATTGCCGGCGGTTTGGCCCTCGTCCTCATGGAAACCTTGGCAGATTTTGGCGTGGCAGATTTCTTTGCTGTCCCAACATTTAGCGTCGGAATTTTTCGAAATTGGTTGATCGTCGGTGATAAACCCGCCGCCATGAAACTGGCCAGCCTTATGCTGCTCGCGGTCATTCTGCTCATCACTTTAGAATCCGCTACAAGAAAAGGCTCTGTCACAGATAGCGGTAGAACATTCGCGCAAGCGGAGCGTGATAAACTCGGCGGTATGAGAGGATGGTCCCTGACATTCCTCTGCGCCCTGCCCGTCTTACTTGGTCTTATTATTCCGATCTTGCGGCTGGCTTACCTATCTGTTTTAAGCGGGGACTCCATGGGCAGCGAGCAATTATTCACTTACGCAAAAAACAGCCTTATGCTCGCGCTGATTGTCTGTGTGCTCGTTCTGATCACCTCACTGATTCTGGCTTATACAAAGCGAAAGCGCTCCGATGTTTTCAGTCAATCCCTGATCCGGCTCTCTACATTAGGCTATGCCTTGCCGGGTGCGCTCTTGGCGGTTGGTTTACTGACGCCACTAACTTGGCTCGATAAAGGCTTAGCGACATCACTCAATTCAACTTTCGGCTGGAATACAGGACTTATACTAACAGGAACGCTGATCGCATTGATTTATGCGCTTTCTGTGCGTTTTATGACGGTATCTTTTAACACGCTGGAATCCGGGTTTTCGAAAATCTCAGACTCTATGGAACAAGCTGCCAGTTCTCTCGGCGCAAATCGGCTAAGGCGGATAAGGTCTATTTTCTTACCCTTGTTGCGATCTAGCCTCATGACAGCTTTTATTTTAGTCTTTATTGATGTCGTCCGAGAACTGCCCGCGACCTTAATTATGCGGCCCTTTAATTTCGATACGCTGGCCACCCGCGTTTACTGGCTCGCCAGTGATGAGCGCTTATCAGAAGCCTCAACAGCTGCGCTCATCATCATCATCGTCGGGCTGATACCAACATATTACTTGAACCGATTGGCGACCAAAAACGGTGAGAACTGAGTTCGACACAGGCCTCATCCACTGGCCTAATCCACTGAACTATCAGACTGACCTAAAGATAAAATCAGTCGTAAATCACATCAGCTTCAGTCTTGGCTTTGACTTCATCCAGTTCAATAGCTGGGGCGAGTTCTTTGAGGCGGAAGCGTTTTTCTCCCGCCTCGCGTTCAAACACAGCTAGATCGGTAATCACCATATCAATGCAGTTTTGTCCCGTGAGCGGCAGCGTGCAGGCTTTGATGAATTTACTTTCGCCGCGCTTATTCGTGTGATCGAACAAGGCGATGCAGCGCTTCACACCCGCCACAAGGTCCATCGCCCCGCCCATGCCTTTGACCATTTTGCCCGGGATCATCCAATTCGCTATATCACCATTTTCAGCGACTTCCATGGCACCCAAGATAGAAAGATCAATATGCCCGCCGCGGATCATGGCGAAACTGGTGGCGCTGTCGAAAAAGCTGGACTTCGGGAGCGTGGTGATCGTCTGCTTCCCCGCATTAATCAGGTCGGCATCTTCCTCGCCTTTGAGCGGAAACGGCCCCATGCCGAGCATGCCATTCTCGCTTTGCAGCGTTACATTCATACCGTCCGGAATATGGTTCGCAACTAGGGTTGGAATGCCAATGCCGAGATTGACATAAAACCCGTCTTCCAGCTCCAGCGCCGCCCGAGCGGCCATTTCGTCTCTTGTCCAGCCTGATTTATCTTGGGTCATCTTATGTCTCCCGCACTGTCAGCTGTTCAATCCGCTTTTCGCATTCCGCCTCGACAATGCGTTGCACGAAAATACCGGGCGTATGAATGAAGTTTGGATCGAGCGTACCGACAGGGACAATTTCATCGACTTCGGCTACAGTCACCTGCCCTGCCATGGCCATCATGGGTGAGAAATTGCGGGCTGTGGCTTTGAAGATGAGATTACCTTCGGCGTCACCCTTCCACGCTTTGATGATAGACAAATCGGCTTTGAGCCCCGTCTCCATAATGTAAGTCTCACCCTTGAAGTCCTTATGCTCTTTGCCTTCGGCGATCAGCGTGCCTACGCCTGTCTTTGTGTAAAAGCCAGGAATCCCTGCCCCGCCCGCGCGAATACGTTCGGCCAGGGTGCCTTGCGGGTTAAATTCCAGCTCCAACTCTCCGCCGAGATATTGCCGCTCAAACTCTTTATTTTCGCCGACATAAGAACTGACCATTTTCTTGATCTGACGCGTTTCCAAGAGCTGCCCCAAGCCAAACCCATCAACACCTGCATTATTCGAAATCACGGTCAGATCTTTTGCGCCGCTATCGCGTAGCGCCGCGATCAGATTTTCAGGAATACCGCAAAGACCAAATCCGCCCGACATGACGATCAAACCATCTTCACAGAGGCCATCCATTGCCTCACTGGCCGTATCAAAAACCTTACTCATAATCGTCCCTCATTTTCCCTTAGGCGATATAAACCGTTTTCACATTGCAAAAAGCCCGAATGCCCTCAGCAGCCAATTCCCGACCATAACCGGAACGCTTTATCCCGCCAAATGGGAGCGCCGGATTGGACGCGCTCATGGCGTTTATAAATGTCCCACCGGCCTCAATGCCCCGTATGGCTTTGTCCTGTTCATCCTTATCTGTCGTCCAAACCGAGGAGCTGAGACCAAAGGGCGAGTCATTGGCCAGCGCAATTGCGGCATCCATATGATCAACTTTATAAAGCGCCGCAACAGGGCCGAAAATTTCTTCATGATAGGCGGCAGAATCTTTTGAGATATTCTCAAGAATACCGGGTTCGAAAAACCACCCCTCTCCATCAATCGCTGTGCCGCCGGTCAAAAGTCGCGCGCCATCCTTAACGGCGGCTTCAACTTGCGATACGATCTCATCACGCGCGCTTTCCATGACGAGTGGTCCAATTTCTGTCTGTTCCAGCATAGGATCACCGACTTTCAGGGCTTTCGTGGCCTCAACCAAACGATCCCGCACTTCGTCATATCTATCGGCATGGACGATGAAGCGTTTTGCGGCGATGCAGCTCTGCCCATTATTCTGGTTTCGGGCTTTTATCCCTGTTTCAATCGCAGCATCCAAATCGGCCGACGGCATGATTATAAAGGCGTCAGAGCCGCCCAGTTCCAAAACAGTTGGCTTTATCTCGCTGCCACAAATCGATGCGACTGACGCTCCTGCTGGCTCGGACCCTGTTAGAGTAGCCGCCATAACGCGATCATCGCGCAAGACGCGCTCCACATCTGCGCCGGAAATTAGCAGCGTTTGAAACGCCCCATCCGGAAAGCCTGAGCGTTTAATGATGTCTTCTATATAGAGCGCGCATTGCGGGACATTCGACGCATGTTTCAATAATCCCGTATTTCCCGCCATCAAAGCCGGCGCAGCAAAACGGATAACTTGCCAAATCGGATAATTCCAAGGCATCACCGCCAAAACGGGACCCAAGGGTAGATAGGTCCGGTAAGACTTTGACGCATCGGTCTCGATCATCTCATCGGCCAAATGTGCTTCTGCTGCGTCGGCATAATATTCTGCGCCTAATGCGCATTTATTGACCTCGGCAATCGCAGCGGACAGCGTCTTGCCCATCTCTAATGTCACGATTTTACCAAGCGTCTCGGCTTCGTCCCGCAAAAGACTCGCCAATTTTCGCATATGTTTGGCGCGTTTATCAAAGGACCAGCAACGGAGCTCTTGATGGGCCACAACAGATTTCGCCAGAATCAAATCCACTTCCGCATCACTATGGGCGATAAATGTCTTTAAAACTTTGCCCGTTGCGGGGTTTTGTGTTTGGATCGGCATATCAGGGTCCTGTTGGATAAAGTGTGGAACACCTACCCAATCGACCTACGCGCAGTTCGTTCCAATATAAACCGCGTTTGTGCCGGAATTCGGGGCAAGAAAAATCGTAGAGTCGCGTTTCATCACAAAAAAAGCCCGGTCCCAACAAATGTGGAGACCGGGCTGTTTTCATCTGTACCATCCTATAGAGAAATGGCGCGAGTGACGGGACTCGAACCCGCGGCCTCTGGCGTGACAGGCCAGCGCTCTAACCAACTGAGCTACACCCGCTAAGATGTGATCGGGTCTTTAGCTATGGCGTTCCCATCGGTCAACGCGCAAATGATAGAAACTACAGTTTTTTTTAGATACTCCCAAAGATAGGCGAACATATTTCTATGAGGTTGGAATTATTGGCTAAAATTGGTCGCGTGAGCGCTTAACTCACTCACTTCTTTCTAGATCATTCAAATTATAAGCCGCATATTGTATCTGGATAGTCAACCGAAACGCCGTTTTGATTCCTGAGCTCCGAATCTCGACACAGAGCTACGTCTTCACGGAGACAATTCTTTTAAAGACAGAACCACAAGTTCTTAAAATCATTGATTTCCTATTTCTAATGTAATTCGCCCCACCCTCGAAAAGGCATAAGATTACAAGAATGTAAGCGCCCACAAATTCATTCATAAAAACAGCAGAGAGTAATTGCACCGCCGTGTAAAAACCGTATAAGGCCATTTCTTCGCAGGAATGCGAGGGCGGTTAGCTCAGCTGGTAGAGCATCTCGTTTACACCGAGAGGGTCAGCGGTTCGAACCCGTTACCGCCCACCATTCACTCCCTTTACATCAGAGAATATTGATCACCGATTGCGAAAATCTGGGTTTAGAGGAAACAAGCTGTCCTCTCCCAACACCCGTTTCATCTTTATTGATTTTACCTATATGTAATCGCAAAATGTTTTTGCGAATAATTCTCATTTATTACTTGCAACTCATTCTCAAAAGCTTTAGCGCAGTCCCGGTTAATGAGAACTATTCGCAATAAAGTGGTGAAATGATTTTACAGACACGCGCCAGTATCCTTTGCGATCTCCTTGCGACCGAAACTGGAAAGACTTCACATTTGGAAGCCGTAAGAGACGCACTGATTTTGGCAAAGGCCACAGCATTTACACCGCCAAACGAAGATCTCGTCAGCAATGATCGAACGACACTACCACATCAAAAAAGATAAAAACAAACATGTCACCTAAAGCACTCCTCAGCGCAACAGCGCTCCTTGCGCTTGCGCCTTCAGCCCATGGCCAAGATGCTACATTTGCCGCCGATGAAGATGTCATCATTGTTACCGGGAAACATCTTTATACAGATCAGATCAATGCGCTAAAATCACCAACACCGATTATTGATGTGCCGCAAAGTTTGTCGATTGTGACGGCTGATCAAATCACTAATCAAGGCTTTGACAGTATCGGCGACATCATCAACTATATCCCCGGTGTAACCAACTCTCAAGGCGAGGGTCACCGCGATGCTGTTGTCTTCCGGGGTGTACGGTCAACGGCGGACTTCTTTGTCGACGGTGTTCGGGACGACGTCCAATATTACCGCGGACTATATAATATTGAACAGGTTGAAATCCTGCGCGGCGCGAATGCCCTTCTCTTTGGTCGTGGCGGTACAGGCGGCCTCGTCAACCGCGTCCAAAAGAAAGGTGAAATTGGCGAACAATTCACAGGCTATAAGGCCGCTGTCGACACTTTCGGCGCATTTGGACTCGAAATTGATAGTAATTTCTCCACAAGTGATACAACCGCATTTCGTATCAATGCCGCCTATGAAAGCCTGAACAATCATCGCGATTTCTATGATGGAGATCGAATCGCTTTTAACCCAACCGCGCGTTTTCAGCTAAGCCCGTCCTCTACCGTCGATCTTTCATATGAGTATATCGACAATGAGCGCTTCATTGATCGCGGCATTCCAATTAACGATCTCGCTGGCGGTGATTTCCAACCTGTTGAAGCTTTTTCTGACATCGTGTTTGGCGATTCTGAACTCAACACAGCCGAGGCCCAAGCTCATGTTTTCCGCGCGACATTAAGCCAAGAGTTTTCCGAGAACTTCAAAGGCGTCTTTAACGCGACCTATAGTGATTTCGATAAATTATATGCGAACTTTTACGCGCAGGACCTCCGCTCATTGACAGCAGACGGGCAAAGCGGTGTCGTACGTTTGGACGGCTATGTCGACACAACACAGCGTAAGAGCTTTAACCTCTCCGGTAACTTGATCGGTGAATTTGCGACAGGCGGTATTGAACACACAATCGTGGCCGGAGCCGAATATCGCGACACATCTAATAACAATGATCGCTTCAATCCGGAATTCCCATTTGGCGCAGATGGCCCGGGTGATGATCGCGAAGACTTCATCATTGAGAGCCCAATTAACTTAATGGGCGGTAGAGGTGTGGATTCTGACGGAAACGCCTTCACGGTCGCCTTCACAGACCTAAATGACCAGACCGAGTCTGACATCATAGTCTTCTCTGCCTTTATCCAAGACGAGATTTCCCTCTCTGGCAATTTTGATATTGTCC
>CAZBDT010000016.1:0-4929 GCA_964490745.1 uncultured Algimonas sp. | reverse complement strand
GTACTTGGCGGACGTTTTGACAGCTTTGATATTACGACCGATGATATTGGCCGCAATGCGCTTGGCCTGTCACGTAAAGATGAGAAATTCTCGCCTCGCGCTGGACTTATATACAAGCCACAAGAAAATGTCTCTGTTTACGGAAGCTATAGCCAAACCTTCCTACCGCGTACCGGTGAGCAATTTGCCGGTCTAAGACGTTCTGCTCCGGGCAGCGTTCAAAGCGACATTCTCTCACCTGATGAGTTTGAGAATTTGGAAGCTGGTTTAAAATGGGACTTTACACCGGGTCTAAGTTTTACAGCTGCTATATTCCGAAACGAAGCCACGCGCGCGCAGCGTTCGGATGTGAATGCAGAAGAGACGGAAGTGCAAGGCCTGTATGTTGAAGGGTTCGAGCTCCAACTCGAAGGCGAAGTCTTTGACAATCTCTATGTGAGAGCGGGCTACTCCAATTTATCAGGGGAAACATCGGAAAATGGCGTCACGCCGCGTGAGCTGCCGGAAAACACCTTCTCAATCTGGAGCAATTATCAAGTCACAGATCAATTCGGACTGGGCCTCGGTGCAACGTATCAAGACGACGCGCTAACCGGAAATGGAAGCGATACATTTCTACCCGCCTTCACGCGCTTTGATGCGGCGGCCTATTACGACGTAAATGAAGATGTACGTGTTCAAGTCAATATCGAGAACCTAACCGATGAGCTCTATTTCCCAACGTCGCATAGCACGCATCAGGCGACAGTCGGCGCGCCCTTACATGCGCGTTTCACAGTCTCAGGACAATTTTAGAGGCGATTTATAACGCTAAAGTCCAAAAAATAACGAGGCCGTCAAATTAAGTGTGAACCCTATTTGACAGCCTCGTCATTTCCTCCGGGAGGGGAGCCCCTAAGGAAATTCCTTTTCAGCCTTGTTCGGCAAAGGCTTCGTTTTCGTTTCTGAGGGACGATAAATCATGGCGTTGGTCGTCTCATCGAACTCGTAAACAAATCGCGTATCGGATGTTATGGACGCGGCTCTCACTACTGTTGTTTCAATCGGTTGAATAACGACGCGGCGTATTGGCCGAACGGTCGCAGCAGTTTTGTTTGACTGATCCTCAAGAATTACCGGAGGTTTAGCAGGGAGAGTTGAATCTGTTCGGTTTTGATTTTTCGGGGGCGTATCGTGTGTTTGATCCGAATCTTGAGCGCCCAACGCAAAGGCAGATGTGCTGAATAAAGTTATTATACTCACACCTCCTATTTGCTTGATGATGCTCATTATCACTCTCTCTCTGATGTCTCATGTAAATACAACTTAAGCGATAATGCGTTAAAAAAGATTGAATGAGAGACACGCATTGCGCTGGAAAGGCGAACCTGTTTTTAATCCTAAGATTATCTCATCCTAAGGGCTCTCCCACCCAAAAGAACACTTAGTCAGCTTTATAAAGATTAGGCATTGCAACTGAACGACGCTTCGTCTCTCCGTAAGTCTTAGACTTCGCCATATCACTCGTGGAATGGACGAAACGCTTTTCATCCCCGGTTGAGGCAGCGCGCGTTTTGGACGTTACAGGAACATCCATGACAATCCGCTTCACACGTCGCGGCTTATTCAATGCTTGGCTTTCAGGCGTAGATAACAGAACAGGTGCTTCTACCAGATTATCAGATTTAACGGCGGATGTAACAGGGGCAGGATTTGCCTTCATTTTGTCGTCTGCACACTCATTCGCACTTACCGATGTAGCCGCAAAGACCAGCAAAGAGGCTATCAGCCCAAACGTTATTCTAGACATGTCTGAGAACTCCCACTCCCTAAAAGAGAGTTTCACATAAGGGATTCTCCCTGAACGAGAGCTGACTGTCGCATTACTATAAAAAAATTAATAAAATCAACATTTTAAGTGATTTAAAGACAAAAAATTATGGTTAATAAAACCTTACCCTACGATCTAATGTGCTGCTGAACCACCTTCAGGAATGTTGACACCAGTCGTCCCCATAATCAGTCCGGCAAGCTGTGCTTTATCCGTGCTGGTCCATTTTACAGGTTTGATTTTTTTCGTCAGCGCATGTGCCAATACTGCGCTCACATGCTCGACCGGAATGATCTCCAGAGCACCTTTTACGTTATCGGGGATGTCAGCGAGGTCTTTCTCATTATCCTTGGGAATAAGGACTGTTTTCACGCCGCCGCGCAAGGCTGCCAAAAGCTTTTCTTTCAGACCGCCAATCGGCAGGACACGACCACGCAACGTCACCTCTCCTGTCATAGCAATATCATTGCGAACCGGAATATCGGTCAGAACAGACACAATTCCAGTCACCATCGCAATACCCGCACTTGGCCCGTCTTTAGGCGTTGCGCCCTCCGGAACGTGGACGTGAATATCAGTTGAGCGGAATTGACGTGGAGAAATGCCTAGCTCCGGCGCTTTCGCCTGCACGTAGGAATTAGCCGCAGAGATCGACTCTTTCATCACGTCTTTGAGGTTACCCGTCACTTTCATATTGCCCTTGCCAGACATAGAAACCGCCTCAATCGTCAATAGATCGCCACCGACAGAGGTCCAAGCCAGACCCGTCACAACGCCAATTTGATCTTCACTATCAGTTTTACCGAAACGGAATTTTTTGACACCGAGAAGGTCGTCCAAATGCTCTGGCTGAACCTCAATCGTTTCAATTTCTTTGGTGACAATTTTTTTCAAGACTTTCCGCGCCAGAGACGCAATCTCGCGCTTTAGGCCACGCACGCCGGCTTCACGCGTATAATAGCGAATGATGTCCCGCAATGCATCTTCTGTCAGTGAAAACTCTGATGACTTCAGCCCATGCTCTTTAGTCTGATCCGGTATGAGATGGCGCTTGGCGATCTCAACTTTTTCGTCCTCTGTATAACCGGGGATACGAATGATCTCCATACGGTCCAGTAAGGGCTGCGACATGTTTAGGCTGTTGGCCGTCGTAATAAACATAACGTCAGAAAGGTCATAATCGACATCGAGGTAATGGTCATTAAATGTATCATTTTGCTCTGGGTCCAAGACTTCGAGCAAGGCCGCTGACGGGTCGCCACGATGGTCCTGTCCCATCTTGTCAATCTCATCGAAAAGGAAGAGCGGGTTATTGTGCTTAGCCTTTTTCATGGCCTGAATGACGCGCCCGGGCATAGACCCGATATAGGTGCGACGATGACCGCGAATTTCAGATTCGTCCCGGACCCCGCCGAGAGAGACGCGCACAAACTCACGCCCTGTCGCGCGGGCAACAGATTTACCCAATGAGGTCTTACCTACACCCGGCGGTCCCACAAGACAGAGGATGGGCCCTTTCACCTTCTTTGTTCTGGTCTGCACGGCCAAATGCTCAATGATGCGGTCCTGGACCTTATCGAGGCCGAAATGATCTGCGTCTAATATCACTTGTGCCTTGGCCAAATCGCGCTGGACGCGCTTTTTCTTGCCCCACGGCACGGACAGCATCCAATCAATATAGTTGCGGCTGACATTTGCCTCTGCACTCATCGGCGACATTTTCTGTAAGCGAGAGAGTTCTTTATCGACCTTTTCTTTCGCCTCTTTTGTCAGCTTCGTTTTGACGACCTTTTCACGCAATTCTTGGATCTCATCAGGACCGTCATTGCCGAGTTCCGTCTGAATGGCCTTCATCTGCTCATTCAAATAATATTCGCGTTGAGTCTTCTCCATCTGGCGCTTCACACGCCCACGGATTTTCTTTTCCACTTTCAACAAAGACGCTTCACCGTCCAAGAGTTCCAAGATTTGGGCCAAACGGTCGCCGACTTCCGTCGTTTCTAAAAGGGATTGTTTACGCGCAATATCAGAACCGAGATGGACCGCCACAATATCGGAGAGTTTGGAGGCGTCTTTGGTTTCTGAAACCGATGTCACAACTTCATCGGCAACTTTTTTGTTCAGCTTCCCATATTTTTCGAACCGCTCACGGACTTGCGCCGCCATCGATTCCACATGCTCTTTATCGGCCTGCTCGCTTTCCGTGATCCGAACAGTGCCCTCTACAAATTCTTTAAACTTCACATCTGAGACAATGGCCCGATCTTCACCTTCGACCAGCACACGAACCGTTCCATCCGGTAGTTTCAAAAGCTGTAAGATTTTGGCGATACAGCCGCGCTCAAAAACATCATCTTTCCCGGGATCGTCCGTGGCAGAGTCTTTTTGTGTCAAGAGCAAAATCCGCTTTTCCGCTTTCATGACTTCTTCCAGCGCGGCAATAGACTTTTCGCGCCCGACAAAAAGCGGCACAACCATATGCGGAAAAACTACAATATCGCGCAGCGGTAAAATGGGTAAGCGTTGGGTGTCAGTCATAATAGACGATGTTCCTCTTTTCCAACAGTCTACTTGGTGAAGCTTGTCAGTATCGGCAAGTTATATGCTACATTTCATCTGTATAAAACCAACTAAAACACAGATGCCGCTTGTATATGTACGTCTCGAAAGCAAAACGGGGGCACAAAGGCCCCCGCTTAAATTCGAATAAGGCGATACAGATTATGCCGATTTATCCGCAGTCTTCTTCGTCTTCGCATGAACCAGAAGCGGCTCAGCATTGCCTTCAACAACTTCGGCGTTGATGACGACCTCCTGAACATCTTCATAGGCCGGCAAATCATACATGGAATCCAGCAAAATGCTTTCCATGATTGAACGTAGACCCCGTGCGCCTGTTTTGCGCTTCAACGCCTTCTTGGCGATGGCTTTCAGCGCATCTTCGGTGAAGGTCAGCTTCACATTCTCCATTTGGAACAATGTCTGATACTGTTTCACCAAGGCGTTGCGAGGCTCAGTCAGGATAGTGATCAAAGCGGCTTCATCCAAATCGGTCAATGTCGCAATAACGGGCAAACGGCCGACAAATTCCGGGATGAGGCCAAAGCGCGTCAGATCTT
>CAZBDT010000015.1:0-29050 GCA_964490745.1 uncultured Algimonas sp. | reverse complement strand
CAACCGCGTTACCGCCCTCCAAGCCTTCCTCTCCACCGAGGACGGCGAGAACCTCCTCGCGGGGTATAAACGCGCGGCGAATATCTTGAAGGCCGAGGCAAAAAAGGGCGACCTCCCAACGGGCGAGGCGGATCGGCCTGCGGATGAGCATGGCGCGTCGCTTTATGAGTCGCTGGTCGCGGCGAAGCCTGCCATTCAGGCCGCGCTCGAATCTGAAGATTACCGAAAGTCTTTGAGCGAACTTGCAGATTTACGTGCACCGATTGATGCCTTTTTCACACACACCCAAATTATTTCAGATGACACCGCTGTCAAAAATAACAACCTTAGACTTCTTTCAATGATTAGTGATACGGCCCGACAAATCGCGGATTTTGAAGCGATACAAGGATAGTCATCCTGTCATTCCGGGGCGCCGTAGGTGAACCCGGAAGGTCGAGAATAGTGCTCGGTCTTCCGGATCGCTCCGCGTTCGGAACGACAGAGTTAATTGAAGGTCGGGAACGATGACAAAATGGGTTTATAACTTCGGCGGTGGGTCGGCCGAAGGTGACACATCGATGAAAAACCTGCTGGGCGGGAAGGGCGCGAATTTGGCCGAAATGGCCTCGCTTGGCTTGCCGGTGCCGCCCGGGTTCACCCTAACCACCGAGGTCTGCACTTCTTATTACGAAAATAATGAGACCTATCCCGAAGATATGGACGCTCAGATTGCAGACGGGATCGCGCATATTGAAAAGCTGACAGGCAAAAAGTTTGGCGATGCAAAGAACCCGCTGCTCGTTTCTGTGCGCTCCGGTGCGCGGGCCTCTATGCCAGGGATGATGGATACGGTTCTCAATCTCGGCCTGAATGACGAAACTGTAGAAGGTCTCGCCGAGCTTTCGGGTGATCGGCGTTTTGCGCTGGATAGCTATCGCCGATTTATCACCATGTATTCCGATGTTGTGCTGGGCGTGCATCATCATACCTATGAAGACATCCTTGAAAATCATAAAGATGACCAAGGCTATATGCTCGACACGGAAATGACCGCCGAGGATTGGGCCGCTGTCATTGCAGAGTTTAAAGCCGCCACCAAACGCGCTTTGGGCCGGGACTTCCCACAAGACCCGCAAGACCAATTGCAAGGCGCAGTCGATGCCGTCTTTGGCAGTTGGATGAATGACCGCGCCGTCGTCTATCGCCGCCTCAACGATATCCCCGCCGCTTGGGGCACGGCTGTGAATGTGCAGGCTATGGTCTTTGGCAATATGGGCGACACATCTGCCACGGGCGTCGCCTTTACCCGTGACCCCTCTACGGGTGCGAATGAATATTACGGTGAGTTCCTGATTAATGCACAGGGCGAAGATGTCGTGGCGGGCATCCGCACGCCGCAAACACTCACCAAAGTCGCGCGCGAGAATATGGGCGAAACCGCACCGTCCATGGAAGAGGCGCTGCCTGATGTTTACAAACAATTGGCCGACACATTCGTGACGCTGGAAAGCCATTACCGCGATATGCAGGACATCGAGTTCACGGTCGAGCAGGGCAAGCTCTGGATGTTGCAAACGCGCACCGGTAAGCGCACGGCTCGTGCGGCCTTGAAAATCGCCGTCGATATGGCTGAAGCGGGCCAGATCACACGGGATGAAGCCTTAGCGCGCATTGACCCGCTGGCGCTGGATCAGCTCCTGCATCCGACGCTCAACCCGGATGCACCGCGCGATATGATCGCCATGGGCCTCCCGGCCTCCCCGGGCGCAGCGATTGGCGAAGTTGTGTTCACCTCTGATGAAGCCGAAGCGAAATCTAAGGCCGGACATAAAGTCATTCTCGTGCGCACAGAGACCTCGCCCGAAGATATTCACGGCATGCATGCGGCAGAAGCCATTGTCACGGCACGCGGCGGCATGACCTCTCATGCGGCAGTGGTCGCGCGCGGTATGGGCACGCCTTGCGTTTCCGGTGCAGGCGAAATCCGTATTGATTACGCCTCCAACAGTTTTTCCGTCATGGGCCGTACAGTCAAAGCGGGCGATATCGTGACAGTGGACGGCGCAACCGGGCAAGTTTTTGCGGGCGCTGTCGAGATGATCCAACCGGAACTTTCCGGTGATTTTGCCAAAGTCATGGCATGGGCAGATGAAGCGCGGACCCTCGGCATTCGCACCAATGCGGAAACGCCGCTAGATGTCCAAACCGCGATTGATTTCGGTGCAGAAGGTATCGGCCTCTGTCGCACGGAACATATGTTTTTTGAAGCGGACCGCCTCGCCAATTTCCGCGAGATGATTCTGGCGGAAGATCAAGATGGGCGAGAAGCCGCTCTGGCGAAAATTCTGCCGGTCCAGCGCGAAGACTTCGCCGCAATCTTCCGTATTGTCGGCGGCTTGCCCTGCACGATCCGGCTCCTCGATCCGCCTTTACACGAATTCTTGCCCCACACGGAAAAAGATATTGAATCTGTCGCCAAAGAGATTGGTGTGCCCGCGCGCGAGCTCATGCGCCGCGCGAATGAGCTGCAAGAAAGCAACCCCATGCTCGGCCATCGGGGCTGTCGCCTCGGCATTTCCTATCCCGAAATATACGAAATGCAGGCCCGCGCGATTTTCGAAGCCCAAGCCCTCGTCCATGAAGAGACAGGCACCATGCCTGTTGCAGAGATCATGGTTCCGCTCGTCTCCTCCGCGATAGAGCTGGAGCTTCTGAAAGCTCGGATTGACGCGATTGCGGCTGATGTCGGCACATCTGATTATATCGTTGGAACGATGATCGAATTGCCGCGCGCCGCCCTCCGGGCCGGGGATATTGCGCCCTATGCCGAATTTTTCAGCTTCGGGACCAATGATCTGACCCAGACCACATTTGGTCTCTCCCGCGATGATGCGGGCCGCTTCCTGCCGGATTATGTGGCTGCCGGGATCGTTGAAAAAGACCCATTTGTCAGCCTCGATCAAGACGGTGTTGGCGATTTGATCCAGATCGCGACAGAGCGCGGCAAGGCCGTCAAACCGAGACTGAAACTCGGCATTTGCGGCGAACATGGCGGCGACCCGGCCTCGATTGATTTCTGCCATCGCGCAGGGCTCAACTACGTCTCCTGCTCACCCTACCGCGTGCCAATCGCAAGATTAGCCGCAGCGCAGGCGGCAATTGCGGCAAAGGCTTAATCAGCTATCAAACCTCCGCCATATGTCGCGGAGGTTCGTCATTTATGTGAGTGGCTACGCCTCTGCATCGCTTTTCAGCGTGAACAGGCAAATGGCGAGGAGCAGCGTTGCCGCGACGCCGGACCCGCCCGCAATAGGTCGCGGAAAAAAGCCATTCAGCCCGAACATCATCACCAGCGTGTTTGCGAAAAAGGCAATTGCGCCGACCAAAACTGTCAGTCCGCCAAGAATTTTGTTTCCTGATTTGAGTTCACCTAAACCGAAAACAAGCGCCCCCAGACCGAGCAATATTTTCGCCGCATTATAGCCAAAAAATGAGAAAGCCACGACGGAGAAGGCGACTCCGCCCAAATCCGGATTGGCGGTTGCGGCTTCGCGAAACGGCCCAAATTGCGTGAGGCCGACACCGACCTGTATAACGTTTAAAACAGCCGCAAACGCAATGGCAGAAAACCCGAGCGTATAGCGTCTCGCCATGACGAGGGCGGATCCCGCGAAAGCGGCAAGAAGAACAAATAAAAGGCCTTCAAATCCCCAGAGGAATTGCCGGTTGACGTCCGGGGCCTGCATATAAAGAACGGTGTAAATGGGTTGTGAAATCGCGGCCAAGAGCAGCAATAGTCCTAATATTTTGACGGTGCGATCTTGCGTAAATTCCATGATGGGTCTCTCCCTTTGGGCCATTCGGTTTCAGCCAAAAAGAATGAAATGTGTTTTGGTCTACAACCGAAAACCCCTTTGGCCAGCGCGCAGGCGTTAGCCTATCGCTTGAGTTAAACAAAGACAGCCAGTCTACACAATAAGGTGAGGGCGGTGAGACATTCGAACTGCGTCCTGAATAAAATACAGTTTTTTAAAAGAATAATGATATTTTTTAGTCACTTATCCGAAAACTAAAAAACTCTGTCCGCACATCCCCAATTACCCCGCATATTTAACTCGTTCTCTTGGGCATTGGACAGGCAAGTATATGTGACTGTTTCCTTTTGCTTTTAGGCGAAAGGTTCACTGCATCTTATCTCGGATAGATTGCGGTTGCTGGTTCGAGGGACGGTGTGTCTATTGATTTAGGGGTAGCGCCTGAAATTGAGGGGCTGAGTACCCGTGTGCCAGACCGACTGGAACGTTGGCAGTAAGTATGGCCGGGACTTAGAAAAACATCGCTGCGTGATGATCTTCGCGTAAAACATTTAAATATTCTGGTCTCCATCGCGGAGATCATCACGCAGGCAGTCCTATTTGCCTAAGTTATACTGAATGGCAGTTCCGAAGACGGACTGTCGTAATTTCCGCTTGGAAAAAATTCAATTTGTCGTCATGACTCCGTCAAAAAACCGCGCTAACACCACATCATGAAAAAATTACTCCCCCTTCTGGCGTCTAGCTGTCTTCTTCTGGCCTGTGAATCAACGCCGAGTGCGTCTGCCCCGGTTTTGTCTGAGGCGGGCGTGACGCCCATGTCTTCGGCAAAGCTCGATACGTCCAAACCGCTAACCCGTATCGCCTTTGGGTCTTGTCTGAATGAAACAAAGGAGCAAGGGATTTGGAATACGATTGCTGCAGAAGACCCCGATCTTTTTCTCTTCATTGGCGACAATGTTTACGGCGATACTTACCGGTCTGATCCACGTTGGCCCGACCCCACCATGCCGAAAATGCGCGAAAGCTATAATACGCTCTCAGCCGTACCGGAATTTGCGAATTTCCGGGCGCAGACGCCGCTCCTCACCACTTGGGATGATCATGATTACGGGGCCAATGATGGCGGAGCCTATTATCCGTTTAAAGAGTTGGCCGAGCAGATGTATTTGGATGCATGGGATGTGCCTGCAACGGATGAGCGCCGCCGTCGTGAAGGTATTCATACGTCAAAAATTATCGGGCCAGAGGGTCAGCGCGTTCAAATTATCTTGCTCGATACGCGCTATTTCCGCACCAATTTGCAAGCAACTGACGAGCGCAATGCCCCCGGCAAAGAACGCTATGTCCCGATGGAAGGTGAGTTTGGGACAATGCTGGGCGAGGCGCAGTGGGACTGGTTGGCAAAAGAATTGGAAAAGCCTGCGGATCTGCGCCTGCTTGTCTCCTCTATTCAGGTCCATGCAGATGGTCATGGTTGGGAAGCGTGGCGGACCATGCCGGCTGAGCGGCAAAAGCTCTATGACACGATCAAAGCCTCTGGGGCCGAAGATGTGGTGATTCTATCCGGGGATCGTCATTCCGGTTCAATTTACCGCCGTGATGATGTTGTTGATTACCCGCTCTATGAAATCACCTCTTCCTCTTTAAATCTTCCATCCTCTGTTTGGCGCGCGCAAAGCGGTGAAACGCGTATGGAGGAAGGTCCCCACCGCCTGCATCCCATGCAATTTGAGGCTAATTACGGTTTGATTGATGTGGATTGGACCGCTCGCACAGCGCAGCTTAAGGTCGTTAGCCCCAAAGGCGGGGATTTCGTTCAGACGGTTAATTTCTAGCAGTTTTAGTATTGAAAGCCTAATTTTAAGTCCTATTTGGCCGTTTAAAGCGATTTTTACGCGCTATTAACCCATCTTGGTGAGATAGCGTAAACAAAATAGGACGTGGTAAATTGGTCACAGCGAATAGCAAAAGGCTCGTTTTTTCAGCGGCGCATGGTAATTTACATTGCCTTTGCGAAAAAAAGGGCTAGGGAGCGCTCCGTTATGCGCAGGACATACCAATATAAAGGCTGGATTACGGCTCTCTCTGTCATTGGAATGGCAGCTATTGTGATCCCGACAATCAGCGCGCAAGCTTCAATGCAGCGTGAGACTATGAAATGGGCTGATGCGGCAGCGAAGTTCCGCGCTTCTGAAGTTGATACGGTGGCTTTTACACAGATTGAAACGCCACGTTTGCGCGATGCCGCTGATATTCGCACTTTATCGCCTTGGCGTGCTGAACAAAGACGCTGGGCGGAAAATCGAGCGGCTGAGCATCAATGTTTGGCAGAGGCGGTTTATTATGAAGCGCGTTCAGAATCGCGCTCCGGTCAACTCGCCGTCGCGGATGTTGTCAAAAATCGCGTGAAGTCGAAACATTTTCCAAATACGATTTGCGGAGTCGTTTATGAAGGTGCGCATCGACCCTTTGCATGCCAATTTTCATTTGCATGTGACGGATCCATGGATATCGCGCCCAAAGGCAAGGCGTGGGAACGCTCGCAGGAGATTGCTCAACTCTCTCTCACGGGTTTTGTGCCGGATATGACGAAGAATTCGACCCATTATCATACGCTCGCCATTAATCCGCTCTGGGCGGAGACATTGGAATATAAGGCGACCATCGGCTTTCATAAATTCTACCGCCCGAGCTGGCGTGAGCGGAACAGCGGAACAACTACAATCTCGATTGCTCCGCCGACATAAACCGAGTTAGATCGCAAGCTGCGCGGGTCTTGCAATATTGCGCCGATCACATGCCGCCAAAACCGTGTTTCTCAGCAAACAGGCAATCGTCATGGGGCCAACGCCGCCCGGAACAGGCGTAATTGCTCCGGCCACAGCGCGGGCGGGCTTATAGTCCACATCGCCGACAAGCCTCGATTTACCGGGACGTTTCACGCTCGGCACGCGATTGATACCGACATCGATCACACAAGCCCCGGCCTTGATCCAGTCATCTTGTACCATCTGTGGACGCCCTACAGCGGCGACAAGAATATCAGCACTGCGGCAAACAAGAGGGAGATTTTCCGTGCGGGAATGCGCGATCGTCACGGTGCAATTCTGTTCCAAGAACATCAGGGCTGCGGGTTTGCCGACTAAAATGGATCGGCCTAAAACAACGCAATGTTTTCCGGTTAAATCGCCAAGGGCGGCTTTCGCCAGAATGACAGATCCCGTCGGCGTACAGGGACGCAATCCCGGCTGTCCCAAGACGAGCCGTCCTGCGGACACATCCGTCAATCCGTCCACATCTTTGGCGGGGTCAATTTCAGCGATGACGGCATCGCTATCAATATGTCCCGGCAAGGGAAGTTGAACGAGAATACCGTCCACATCCGGATCTGCGTTCAAGTTTCGAACGATCTGGACGACTTCTGCTTCAGTCGCTTTTGCGGACAAGCGATGTTCAACGGAGCGCATGCCGGCTTCTTCCGTGAATTTGATTTTATTGCGCACATAGACTTGGCTCGCAGGATCATCACCCACCAAAACGACGGCTAGGGTTGGCGTAAAGTTCAGTGTGGAGACTGCGGCGGCGACACTCGCACGCGTATCGGCGGCAACTTGCTTTCCATCGATTATATTACTCATCTCGAACCTTTAGATTTCCTAAGCGATACAGGCATTGATTTAAACTGACATTCACCTATCAGTTTTAATGCAAATTGCACTGAGTTTTATGAGATTGAATTTTCGGTAAGGGCCTGTCCTGCTACCTTGGCAGCGACCCAAGGCTGTGTTTAAACAGCACTTCAATCGACGCGACGGGATATAAAGGGTGAGTATGAGTGCAATCCGAATAGCACTGGATATTGGCAGTCTTTTGCTTGTGGCTATATTGGGTTGGTTAGTCATGCGCATCATAATTGGCGTCATGCAGCCCGAAAGCCTCTATGCGCCTGAAACAATTGTTTCGCCAGCCCGTGCAGTTACGACGGAAACGCAGCGTGTTGCATATGATTTTTCAACCGATCCATTTGCATTTGGTGAGGTCGTTTTTGCACCTGTAGAAATATTTGATGATGCGCCGGAAACAACATTGAATTTGAAATTGGTTGGAATTGTTTCGGAAAGCACGGCGACGTTTCGCTTATCAGATGGAAAAGATAAAGCAGTTAGACTTGATGAGGAAGTCATGAATGGTGTGACCTTACTTCGGACATCGAAAGATTTCGTCATGCTAGATGTGAATGGTGAAACACAAAAATTGACACTGGAGCGCGTGAAACTGGGCGAGCAATCCAATTCTGATATTATCGTTCGAGTGACGCCAAAAACTCAACAGGCTTCGAGTTTGCCTACAAAAGCGGAAGTTGAAAGCTTATTTTCTCAGGTGCAGCTCGTACCTGCATTAGAAATTTTACCGGACCGTACAACGCAGATGCAGGGGTTAAAAATACAGGCGAGGTCCGGTGTGGATTTGTCTAAGTTTAAGCTGAAATCCGGTGATATTCTAACCCGGATTGGTCCGGTTACGCTCAATAGCGGCCGACCCAATATTAAAGAACTCCGCAATCTGATTGAAACAGGTGCGGCGCAAGATTTCGAAGTTATTCGTAACGGTTCGCCCGTTACTATTCGTATAGGCCAATAATTATGTCGCTTAGAAAATATATGGCTACAGCAGCTATCATGCTTTCCCTAACAGGCGGCGTGTTCATGCCAGTATATGCTGCGGATGATCACATCATTAATATGCAAGATGTCGACATAAAAGCCTTTATCGAAAATGTTGGCATCGTGACGGGCCGAACATTTGTCATAGACCCGCGCGTAAATGGTAAGGTCAACATCGTTTCAGAAAAGCCTCTGAATGATGCGCAAGTCTTTGCGGTCTTCAAAGAGGTCATGCGCGTTCATGGATATACGGTGGTCCGGGCGGCGAATGGTGAATATCGTGTGACGCTCTTGCAAGGCGCCGCGCAGGACGCACCATTCTCAGAATCCGGCAATGGGATCAATGGACAATTTGCGACGACGATCTTACGCGTGCCGGATGGAAAAGCTGCGGAGGCGGCGCGCCTTATTAAACCCGTTATGCATAGTCAGGGGCAGGTCTCTGCCAATCCTGATGGGAATATTGTTGTTGTCACGGACTTTGCCCAAAATCTGCGTAAAGCGCGTGCGATTGTTGAGGCGATGGGCGAAGGAGGCGGAAAAGTTCGCGAAGTGGTGCAATTGACCAATCTCTCCGTATTGGACGCACAAGATGTGTTAAGCGACTTGAGTGGCCCCAAAGATAATTTAAAAGTTTCGGTTCTAGAGGCGACTAATAGTCTTATCCTCCAAGGCTCGGCTTCTGAAGTTGCCGAAATTCGTGAATTGCTCGCCAATATGGATGTTGGAAGTATAGCACCACGCGGCTCTATCTCGGTTGTGCCTTTACGATTTGCAGATGGTGAGGGCCTAAACACGCTTATTCAGTCTTTGCTGCCAACTTATACGATTGAAGGGCAGCCCGCACCTACAGTGGCGTATGAGGAAGGGTCCAACACACTTGTGATCAGTGCGTCGTCAGATGTTCAAGCCGATCTGGAGCAAATCATCCGTCGATTAGATCAACGTCGGCCGCAAGTCTTGGTCGAAGCGATTATCGTAGAAATTTCTGACACAGCTGCAAAAGAGCTGGGTGTTCAATTTGCACTTGGTGGAATCAATGGGTCAACAGTTCCGCTCCTATCCTCTAATTTTTCTCGACAAGCGGGAAATCTGTTAAACGTCATTGGTGCCTTGGGTGCAGATGATGTCGGGCTTAGCGAGACAACGCAGGGAACTTTCGAGGCGGCAGCGATTAGTTCGATTGCAGGATTAGACGGCGGTAGTTTCGGAATTGGCGGCAGCAGTAATGACACGCTGTTTGGTCTCATCGTCAATGCGCTCGAAACGGATGAAGATAGTAATATTCTGTCGACGCCTTTCGTTACGACTTTGGACAATGTACCTGCAACATTTTTGGTGGGTCAGGAAATTCCGATCACAACGGGTGAGAGTTTGGGCGGGAATAATCTAAACCCATTTCGGACATTTGAACGGCAAGAGGTAGGTATTCAATTAGATGTGCTTCCGCAGATTTCGGATGGAGATGTTATTCGTCTTGAAATCGAGCAAATCGTGTCCTCAATTTCAGGCGTCCTCACATCTGCTGCGGGCGATTTTGTCTTAAATAAACGAGAAATCACGACGACAGTTTTGGCCAATGATGGCGAGATTATTGTGCTGGGTGGTTTGGTTCAGGATGACGAGCAGATAAATATCGCGAAGGTTCCAATTCTGGGAGATATTCCGGTGGCCGGAAAATTGTTCCAGTCAAAAGGCAAGACGCGGAATAAAACAAACTTGATGGTGTTTTTACGACCCACAATTATCCGTAATGCGTCTGATGCGCGTCCACTTACAGAGGATCGTCTGAACCAAATTCGGGCCGAGGATCTAAATCAGAGCGGGCGTTCCGTGTCTAAAATCGATACGCTTCTCGCGCCGCAACGCTAACGATTTATGTTACGCTGGATTTTTCCTGCGCTCCTTAGCGGGCTAATCGCCACAATGGCGTTCTTCCCAATGTCTTGGGTCGCTGGATGGGTTTTGCCCGATAGCGTTAAAAGCGCTGCGCCTGATTTAACCATTCGCGGGACGGTCTGGCAGGGCTCCGTTACCGGCTTACCGATATTTGGGACAGCGAATTTAGATGTAGCGCCATTGAGTCGAACCGTGGCGTTTCAATCTGGGCAGGATCGAAACTATGCATCTGGAACCGTAACGCCTACCGCGGCAAAGGATTTAGATTTGCGACTGGATTTAGCCTCTATTCCTTTCACAGATGGGCGATTGCAGGGGCTACAAGGAGAGTTCACGGCCGAGATTTCTGAAGCGCAATATGAAAAGCAACTCTGCCAATCCGCAGTCGGGATAGCGCACACTGATGTGTTGAAGCGCAATGGGGGTAAAATAGATTGGACCGGGCCGGAATTGACAGGCCCAATCCGCTGTGAGGATGGCGCTTTGATTGTCGATCTATCTGGCCGGGATGCACAACAATCGATTGCAGCGCTTATAAGGCTTATGCCGAGTGGCAGTTACCGTGCAGACATTACTGTACAGACAAACCGGGCCGAAGCTGATGCGATCCTGCCGCTATTTGGCTTTTCAAGATCAGGCCAGAGTTTTAAGCTCATTGAACAAGGGAGTTGGCGTTAAGCGATGAATGTGCGTTTAATTGGTTTGATAGGGGCTGTGTTCGTGCTTGCTGGTTGCGCGACAGCATCCCCCAATCCTACGCAATCAGCCGAGATTTCTGATGGCCCGACGTCAGAGCTTGCGCCGGGGCAATGCGGGTTGTTTGGTTGGTCAACAGATGACACTCGGTCGTTTATTTTCTACGCAGATGAAAAGACAGCCCGATATGCGAACGCGGATGGTCCTACCGATTTGATCGCGCAATCTGCTTTCCCTGCTACGGAATATCGTGACCGAGCTGGAGAAACTGTCTCGCTCCGTTTGGGCGAGGGTGAGGCTATGGTCGGGGGTATGCGTTATCCGGGCGCCAGAATTGCCACACTCACTGATGAAGGTTGGGAGCGGCTTCAGCCTGTGGCTATTATAAAAACCTGTAAACCGGCTGAATAATTATACGAATTTGAGTGTCAGAAAGGTGATGGCAATTGCCGCTGATAGATATGGCCCAAAAGGTAGTTTTGTGTTTTCCCGTGTTTCAGCGGGCTGGATCAATATATAAATGAGGCCCGCACTGCTTGCGATGAGAATGATGAAGGGGAGCGCTAGGGCACCGCACCATGCGCCGCCTACGGCTAAGAGTTTTGCGTCACCCCGTCCCAATCCGTCTCGTTTTCTGATCAGCCGATAAGCCGTCTCTAAGGCCCAAAAAATGGCATAGCCCAAGACGGCGCCGAGCAAATATGAGTATAAATCGAGTGAGACATTGAAATTATATATCAAACCAATGACGATGAGTGGCATGGTCCAAATATTCGGCAGGCGATAGGTTTTCCAATCAATGATCGATAAGCGCAGTAACCCACCAAATAAAATAAGGCCTCCTATCCAAATTATGAGCTCCGTATTCATCTCATTCGCCTAACCCGTCCAGTTCGCCGCGTAAAATGGATTTACCCCTACGCATACAGCGTTTAGGCGGGATAAGCTTCCCGCGTGATTCCGCAAGGTGAGACCATGAGCCAAACTGACCTGCAGCCAGAAGATGAGACACCCATCCAAGATGCTTTGGCATTAGAGGATGAAGCCGTTTTGTCAGAAACATTGGCCCGCCTACATCCAGCAGATGTGTCCGATGAGCTTGAGCAGTTATCGCCCGAGCAGCGCGAAGACATTATTACCCGCGCGCCCGATATCATTTCGGGGGATGTTTTGGCCGAGCTGGAAGATGATGTTGTAGAGGATATCCTGCCCTATCTTGATGCGGAACGTATTGCAGACGTCCTGTCCGATATGGAGAATGACGATGCGACGCAAATTCTGGAAGAAATGGATGAGGCGCAGCGCGAGGACGTCTTGGAGGCCGTCGCGCCAAATGAGCGGATCGCCTATGAAGAAAGCCTAGCCTTTGACGACGAGACGATTGGGCGTCTGATGCAGCGCGAATTCGTGGCAGCTCCGGAATTTTGGACTGTTGGGGATACGATTGATCATATGCGTGACACCGGCGAAGATCTGCCTGAGCTGTTTTTCAACGTGTATATCATCGACACAGCCTTCAAACCCATCGGATATGTGCCCGTTAGCCACTTGATGCGTGAGCAACGTGAGACACGGCTTTCTGAGATAATGAACAATACAGTTGTCAAGATTGATCAGGCGAGCGACCAAGAAGACGCAGCATATCTCTTTGAAAAATATAATCTGATTTCTGCCCCGGTTACCAATGAGGCAGGGCGGTTGATTGGGATGATGACTGTTGATGATATTATCGAAATTATTCAGGACGAGAATAAAGAAGATATCTTGGCTTTGGCGGGTGTTTCGGATGCGGGCCTCGCCGATACAGCCATTGAAACTGTTCGGGCGCGGGCACCCTGGTTGTTCATTAATCTGCTTACAGCCGTACTTGCCAGTCTCGTGATTGCGCGGTTTGATTACGCGATTAGCGAAATTGTGGCCCTCGCTGTCTTGATGCCCATTGTCGCCAGTATGGGCGGAAATGCAGGGACGCAGGCCTTGACCGTAGCGGTTCGGGCGCTTGCCGAGCGAGAACTGACAGCACAATCTATGTGGCGGGCTGTCCGTCGTGAAAGCGTAGCAGCCCTGATGATTGGTCTTATCTTTGCCGTTGTACTGGCCCTGATCACCTATATTTGGTTCGGGGATAAACAACTCGCAGGCGTCGCATTTATTGCTATGATCGTAAATCATCTCTTCGCAGGCTTGGCTGGAATTGCCGTGCCGCTTGGCCTGAAACGTGCAGGGGCAGACCCGGCTGTCAGCTCTTCGGTTTTTGTCACTACCGTCACAGATGTCATTGGTTTCTTTGCATTTTTAGGAACTGCAGTTCTTATTCTCCTTTAGGGCGAATTCGGCCCATTTTTTGCAACGTGTCGCACAAGTTAATCGGGCTATCGCCCGCTCTGTATTGATTTGGGACGACTATGAGCCAGAACCTTACAATTTCTGAAACCGGCTTGAAGCTTATCAAAGCTTTTGAGGGGTATCGTCCCGTTGATCGTGAGCTTATTTCCGGTCAGCGCATTGTGGGATATGGTCACAGGTTATATTCCGAAGATGCCGTCATGATGGATAAAGGTGAGGCTGAAAAGACGCTTCGGGCCGATCTTGAACCTTTTGAAGATATGATCAACTCAGAGGTCCATGCGCCGATCACACAAAGCCAATTTGATGCGCTCTGTTCCTTTGCTTTTAACATTGGTCCAAAAGCATTTCTACAAAGTGATACTTTACGAGCGCTGAATAATGGACGGCCTTTGGACGCTGCGAACGGGCTGGATATTTGGCGGAAATCAGAAATCGACGGAAAGATATATGTTGTCGATGCTTTGATGCGTCGTCGTACGGCCGAAAAAGCCCTTTTTCTCCGTACTGAACGGGACCTTGCGGCCGGGCGTGAAGACCTTCCTCCGGTAAAAGATACGACGATCATTGGTCTTTCAACAGAAGACGCCTTACCAATCTTCACCGAAGATGATGCGAACGGCATTGTGGCAACAGCCCCTTACTCTGCCAACATTCCCCCGACCCGTCGTCGGGAAGACGGTCCTGCAGGTGCTTTACAGCTTTCCGAGTTGGACATAATTGCTGCCTCGCGTCCGAATAGAGACGTTATAGAGCTCGACGATTCTGATTTTGAGGCTGAGAAAGACAGCGAGGCTTTGGCAGACCCCATTAAATCCGAGATAGACGACATTCAGGATATTGTGAATGAAGCGGATATTAAGCCTTCCGATCGCCCATCACCTATTGCAGCGGCTGCTACTGACATTGTTGCACGGCTTGATGCGTTGATTGATGACGCTGAAGCGAAATTTGATCGGCGAGAGACAGATTGGCCTGACACACTCATTGAAACTGAAACGCCAGAGCCGAGAGCAGTAGATAATAAATCGGAATTTCAAGACAATGTGGTCGATTTAAACACGCGGACCGGTAGATCTAAGGAATTTGAGAGAACTATGACGGTCGATGCGAAAGAAACGCAGACCGAAGCCAGTGCAATCGCACAGCCTATTGATCTAGTTGTAGATGAGTTGCCGCAGGAAAACACGACGCGCCAACGCACAGATTCTGCGGCCAAATATATCGAAACGAATGTGGTTGATATACAACCGAGCACACCTTCTACACAGAGTGGTCTTGGACTTTGGATTCCTGTCCTTCTTGGCTTCATTTTACTCGGAGCATCAGGAGCAACCTTAATGAAGGGCGCCGAAGCGTTATTGGGCGCTTGGGGACCCATCATTGCGTTCACTGGATTGGTGATAGGTATTGGGTTGATTCTGACCGGTATTTACGCGGCATTAAGGATGAATAGTCGTAAATAACTAACTTAAATGCGCTAAGACAATGTCGAAACAGGGATACTCAAAATGTTAACTCAGTCTTTAAATCTTAACACGTCAGCAGTGGATCATAAAGAGTTCGCTAAGCATGCTGCCGGAACTGAACAGGACCAAGGTGATGTTCACGTTAAAGATGATGGGCCGATGTTATCTGATTGGACGGATATAAAAACGGCCGATTTTCAGAAAAAAATCATGAGTTTTGGTCATAATCTGGCGAGAACAAACTTATTTACAGATGAAGCTCTAATTGATCTCCTAGAGCGTCATCCGGCGGAAAAATTGGATGTTTGCACAATGGGCGCTGCACAAGATCCTATGTACCCGAATAAATTCCGGACAGGTGATTTTCGAGATGTTCCTGCGGTTGTCCTCCTCGAGGCCGCTAAAGCAGGTGCGGTTTGGATAAATGTACGAGAGGCAATGAATATTCATCCAGATTATAAATCAGTCTTGGATAGCATGTATGGTGAACTTGCAGAAAATACCGGAAATCGCGCTTTTAATCCGCGGGGTGGGATTTTGATCTCGTCGCCTGTTGCGAAAGTCCCTTATCACTTTGATAAAACAGAAACGATACTGTGGCATGTTCGCGGGAATAAAAGGATGTATCTATATCCACTGACGCAAAAATTCATCCCGGATGCGGCTTACGAAAGCGTTATATCAAACACTTTGGATGATGATCTGCCTTATGATGCGTCTTTTGATAATGAGGCCAAAATTATTGATATAGCGGAAGGAACAGCTCTGACTTGGCCGTTAAACATGCCTCATCGTGTCGAAAATCAAACTTTCTGTGTATCTGTCACAACGGAGTATTCGACAAGAGCTTCTGGTATGAAAAATGCGGCCATGCGTACGAATTCAACTTTGCGGCACCGATTGGGAATGAATCCATCATATCAAAATGACGGGTATATTACGCGACGCGTGAAATCAGTCTTTGGGCGCGTTTTACGTAAAGCCAATCTCACGCCTGACATGACGGAAGACGACATGGTTACGTTTAGAGTTGATGAAGATGCAGCGAATTATATCGTTGATGTGGAGCCCTTTAAGCGCTGCTTCTAGCAATTCACATTTCGCTGCCTTAAATAAGGGGCAATGACAGTTCATTTACAAAAATTATCTGTTGGATCAGAGTCAATCCAAACCCTTGCGGATTGGCAAAATCATGTCGTATCGCGGCGGGTCAAACAGGGCCTGTCCGGCCATCATGTTCATGTTACGCGAATGTTTCCAAAGCGTCGCGAAGAGATACTGGATGGTGGTTCAATCTATTGGGTGATCAAAGGTAATATACTTTGCCGAAACCGCATCGTCGGTTTGGAAGAGACAACGAAGAATGGGCATCGGGCTTGCGCCATAATGATGGCCCCGGAGCTCATACCAGTTTTTCCTACGCCGAGACGCGCTTTTCAAGGCTGGCGATATTTGCAAGATGGTGATCAGCCCGCTGATTTAACGGGCATAGTAAGTGGAGAGGAACTTCCACCCTCTTTTCGAGCAAAGTTGATAGAGCTAGGGGCTTGGTAAGCGTTCGAAATTCAGCTTCTACCGATTGTGGCAATAAAAAAAGCCCCGGAAAAACCGGGGCTTTCCTGTTTAAGAATAAAAGTTGCGATTAGAAGTTTACGCGGACTTTCGCGTAATATTGACCGCCATTAAATCCTGTTGGAGCGGCTTCTGGGTAGAGTTGACCCAAGCTACCCGCAAATGGGTTTTCGTCAGGATAGTTATCGAAGAGGTTGTTTGCACCTACTGCGATTTCGATACCCTCTTGGACTTCAGCCGCGACTTCAGCGTCGATTAGAATTTCCGGGCTGATACCATCAACACCATTTCCTGTGTCATCCCAGCCGCCAAAGTAATTAGCGCGCAGGAGGCCACGGAATATGCCTTGGCTATGTGTAAAGGTTGCATTGCCTTTGATATTTGGCAGCAAATCTTCCAGAGCCGCAACGCGACCATCAGAAATTGGATTGATATCACCACGATCAGTGACTTCCGTATCCGTATAGTTGGCAGCCACTGCAATGGCTGAGTTACCACCGGCCAAGCTGAATGGATAACGGGCCACAATATCAACACCGCGGGAGCGGGTATCAAAGCTGTTTGTGAAGAAACGGAACTGTGACAACTGGTCCAATCCGGCGAAATCGCTCCGATTAATTGTGCCATTGGCATCCAACTGTGTCAGGGCGTCGCTGACATTATCAGCTGTCGCACCGGCAAATTGAAGAGCGGCCAAGAAGTCAACATTAGCACCCAATGCGATACGGTCGTCCACATCAATTTGGAATGCGTCAATTGTGACATTTACACCAGCATAGTCAAAGGCAACACCGGCAGAGAGGTTGAATGCTTCTTCTGTACCTAATGTCGGACGGTTGCCACCATTTTGGCTGGCGATGAAGTCAGCCGCCAATTGTCCAGCCGCCGTGTTCAGAGGTAGTGTACCTTGATCAACCAGTTGACCACCAACATTTTGCGTTGTCACATTTGTGATGTTCGCTTGTCCGGCTGTTGGCGCGTGGAACCCTGTTGAGACAGTACCGCGAAGGGAAATATTATCTGTCACTTTATACAAAGCTGCGACTTTATAATCCAACGTATTACCGAAATCAGAGAAATCTTCATAACGCAGCGCACCTTGCAGTGTAAGCTGGTCGGTTACGTCAGCTTCTAAATCGATATAGGTACCGATGGAGTCTTGTGAATTAGAAGAAGAATTTGGGAAACCACCAAAGCCGTTAGAGCTTGATGAGAATCCTTGGTCAGCAAGGGGACCGAGTGCGAAACTCGCCGCATCACCTGCGAAAAGATCAAATTGCTCTCTCCGATATTCAGCACCGAAAGCGATAGACAATTCAGACGCCAGACCGATATCATAAAGATAACCGAAATCGGCATTCAAAGTTGTCTCAATTTGTTCCTGCCCACCCGGAATAAAGTCACGGGGTGTGTTCGGACCCAATGAGGCGTTCACAGTGTTATTGATGAAGAAGTCCACTCTGGACTGTCCGTGTGTCGCGGAGAAATCATATGTTAGGCCTGAGCCAAGCTCTATAAGACCCCGTACACCCGCAGTAAGACCGAAATCACGTAAGTTACCGCCGAAGCGAGGAACAAAACCGCCCGGGATTGTTTCAACAAATGAAAAACAGTTTGCAGATGCAGCAACATCGGCAAGTATGCCAGCGTCAGGAATAAGGCCATCTGTGCCTGTTAGCGGAATACCGGCGACACATTCTTCGCCTACACCAACGCCATCAAGATCTCCGACTCGGACAGATGCAACGGCATTATCTGCATCTGAAGCCTCGCCAGTTTCAGGGTCTACGAGTGGGCCACGATAGACACCGCCGCGATTAGTTGGGTTACGATAAAAGAAACCGCCAGTTGTTTGACGTTCGGCGTAAGTACCAACAGCATAAGCTTCAACATTTTCATTAAACTCAAGCGCTGTGTTGAAGAGGAGTTTAAGATCGCCCTCAACATCCGGCTGACCCCAATATTGTGGAACTTCATCAGTAAAGGTGTTGATCGTTAAGAAATCAGCTGCAGCGCTATTGCCCGCAGCGATTAGGGCGCGAACATCGTCACGGACGACTGAACGGACAGTCCCGTCAGTTTCGCCATATTCAGCCGTAATGTTGATAAAGCCTTGATCGCCCAATGGGAGACCTAAATTGGCACCTAGACGATAATTGTCACCATCTCCATCATATGTTGAGCCATATTTCGCTTCGATAACGCCGCCCGTTGGGTCGTCCTTCAGAACGAAGTTGATAACACCAGCGATCGCGTCTGAACCATATTGTGATGACGCACCATCACGTAGAACTTCAACCTGCTTAAGTGCCATTGAAGGAATAGATGAAACATCAACACCTTGAGAGCCATCAGCGATACCTCCGCCGAGGAAAGAAATAACCGCACCACGGTGACGACGCTTGCCGTTCAAAAGAACAAGTGTGTTGTCTGGTGACAAACCGCGTAAGTTAGCGGGACGAACAATTGACGCCGCGTCAGAGATAGGCTGCGTGTTAACGTTATAAGACGGAACAGCTGTTCTGAGAAGGTCTTGTACATCATCTGCAGCATTTGTTGTGAATTCTACACCTGTAATTACATCAACAGGGGCAGGCGTGTCTGCAGCTGAACGGAGCGCACGGCGTGTACCCGTTGTAATAACAACGTCTTCGGCTGTGTTGACTGTTGTGTCATCAACTTGAGCCTGGGCTTGAACGGGCAGGGCCGCCAATAAAAGGCTGGACGCGGATAGCGCCAGCATTGTTTTGTATGCAGATTTTTGCATGATCAAATAATTCCTTAGATCTAGTAAATTCCCTTGAGCTGGCTGGTACAAGATGTGGACCAGTTCCCCAACGATTTGCGAAATGATCTAATGAACGCGACGTCACAATAGAGTTTATCTGTAAATCAGTGGATTTTTTTATGTTGTGACTTAATTGACACAGAATTTAGATGTATTTTTTAGCAAAATTTTCTACTTAAATTGCTAAAATGAAATTATTATGCGGTGATTGCTCGGTGAAGGTAAAGTTTGCTAGAATTGAAGATATTGCAGAGATTAAAAACCTCATGGTCTTGGCAATTGAAAAATTACAGACACAATATCTGACGCCTGAACAAATTTTAGCCTCACATAGCGCGATGGGCCTAGATACTCAATTGATTGAGGATGGAACTTATTTTTGTGTCTGGAAAAAGAATCAAATCGTTGGATGTGGCGGGTGGTCTTTCCGCCAGACACTATATGGCGGAAATCACACCGTTGGCCGAGACGCAGGACATTTAAACCCGGCCTACGATAGAGCGCGCATTCGGGCAATGTATACACATCCGGACCATATACGCCAAGGCATTGGAAGCTTAATTTTAAAGACCGCCGAACAAGCCGCAGCATCGGACGGGTTTAAATCTTTTGAAATGGCGGCGACCCTTGCGGGAGAGCCGCTTTACACCCGACATGGCTATATAGTTGAGGCGCGATGGTTGGATGAGAATGGAGCTGTTCCGATCCCCTTACTTACAATGGTGAAGTGATGGATTTAGCCTCAAGCCGCTGTTTTTGAGCCCTTACTTCACTATCATTTCAGCGCCTTACCTTGATGAATTTAGAGAATATTAAGTCTGATTTCGCATAGTGAGGTGAGTTTGGATGGGGTACAACGCGATGGGAACGCTTACACTTAGGTCTAAAAAGGCCGTTACAAGAGATTCTAAGACGGACCTGGCTAGCGTTCTCAAGGCGGCAGAGTTAGCTTATGCGCGTGTCGATAGTGAGCTCGTCATTCGTGATGTTCAGGGAAATCTGGCGAGTATTTTGGGCGTCGGTACGAATGATAATTTGAACGGATCAGAGCTACATGAAATTCTTGGGGCGTTTCGTATCGAAAACTCTGAAACAAGTGCGTTAATTACGCCAAAAGAAGCTGTTTCTCTAATAGAAAAATCTATGGAGGCTTATACTGCCCACCGGACATCAGTTGCATTAACAACTTTGGATGGAAGACGCGTTAGCGTCAATGTTTGGTATGAGGGAAAAGAAGGCTGTACCTTCGTTGTTAGGGACGTCACGACTGAAAGCCGATATAGAAATCTGTTTGAAATTGCCATGTCTGCTGCAGATGCGGGCTTTTGGTCTGTAGATTTCAAGACCGGAAGGTTCACTTTTTCCGCCTCTGTCACAAACCGGCTAACACAGGAAGAACAAGCCCGATTACAGTCAAATGGATTATTCTCGATCATTCATCCTGACGATCTGGCGTCCATAACAACAGAATGGGCTGATATTATTCAAGCCCGTCGTGATTTTGATTTAACTTATCGTGTGCGTATTCGAAGCCAAGGCGATATGTGGCAGCGATCTATTGGACAGATTACATGCGCCCCAGACGGAACACCAATAGGGGCGACCGCCTTTGTGATGGATATAAGCAAGGACGTCACAAAAACAGAAGCATTAAAGACCGAGAGATCTGCGTCTAAGGCTAAATCTGAATTTCTTGCCCGGATGAGCCATGAAATCAGAACACCTTTAAATGCGATCATAGGAATGAGTGATAGCTTAAAAGATGAAGCGCTCAGCGAGGACGTTCGTGGTGTTATTGGAGATATAGAAAGTGCGGCCGAAGGCCTTCATTATCTCCTGTCTCGCACTTTAGATCATGCCAAGTTAATGAGCGATAAGGTCAAGATTTGTTTGGAAGCAACAGACCCCAAAAAAGTCTTGGGTACAGCAGCTCGACTTTGGAAGCCACAGATTACGAGTCGAGGATTAAAGTTCCAGGTCGCTATCGATCCAAACTTGCCTGATTCAATAATGCTTGATGAATTTCGTCTGCAGCAATGTTTGAATAATCTTTTATCTAATGCTGCGAAATTTACGAAAAGCGGCAGTGTCACATTAGTTGCGCGAAAAGCGGTTGTTGATAGCAAGCCCCACCTTGTTTTGGCGGTTAAAGATACAGGGATCGGGATGTCATTGGCTGAAGTGACTCAAATTTTTGATCCCTTCATGCAGGCGGATGCCTCTATTCAACGTGAATATGGCGGAACAGGATTAGGCATGAGTATCACGAAAAATCTGTGTGAACTTATGGGGGGCAAGATTCGAGTGAAGACCGAACGTGGGGAAGGGGCGACCTTTGCTCTCGTTCTTCCTATCTTGGAGAGTGAATCGGAGTTACCCGTTCAAAAAGAGCCGGCGCTGAGTCCCTCGGTAACTTTTGAGACAACACCCTCTCAAGTGGACAATCCTGCAAAACTAGCCGGACCTATTCCTGGTGCGACTGTGAATGTTCCGAATGACGCCTCGAAAGTACAGCCTTTTGAAGGTTTAAATGTCTTGTGTGTCGAGGACAATCCAATCAATCAGAAGGTTGTGAAGCGATTGATTGGGAAACGCGTCAAGGACCTATATTTCGCTGAGAATGGCCGTGAAGCGCTCAATATTTTAAATACAGTGCCCGTGGATGTCGTGCTCATGGATATTCACATGCCGGTCATGGACGGTATAGAAACCACACTGCAAATTCGAAAGTCAAACGAAGCCTATGCAAACGTTATCATTATCGCTTTAACGGCTGATCCTGATTATCAACAACGCCGCATATGTCGAAATATTGGTATGGATGATACGATCGCAAAACCGGTCAAGCGTGAAGATATTCTTGACGCTTTTGATCGGACATTATCGAAATTATCGGACAAATTTGGGCAGGAAGTGTCTCTAAGCGCATAAGCCCTTATGCGCTGGGAATTCCCTTAAATTTTCCGTCCTTTTTTAAGGCAGATTGCCAGGCCGGACGGGCTTCCATACGTGAGACATAGTTTTCAATGTTTGGATAATGGTCTGCTAAGGCACCACGCATTTTGGCCATATGTAATGTATAGCCCATGGCGATATCTGCGGCCGTAAATCTATCTCCCGCAAGAAATTCGTGTTTTGATAACTGCCTATCCATTTCTGTTAAAACGGCCATTAAGCGAGGATTGATGAAGGCGGATTTGAGTGCTTGTTCAACTTTGGAAATGATTGGACGCACAAAGAAGGGTGATTTTTCTGTAGCTAAGCCAAGAATAAATCCAAATGTTTGCATGGGCTGAAGAGTTCCCTGTGCCGCATGAAACCAGAATAAATAATCGGCTCGCAATGGATCATTTACATTTGGACGTAAATCCGTCCTGTCTGATTGATCAACGATATAATCAATGATGGCGTTGCTCTCTGACATAGTTATATTCTCATGGGTAATAACGGGAGCTGTGCCGAGCGGCGACAGGGCTTTATAATCAGAAGGCGCTAGCATAGTTTTTGCATCTCGGTCGTACATTTTAAACCCATATGGCGCGCCGATTTCTTCCAAGAGCCAGAGGATGCGAATGGATTGAGAATTTTCCAGATGGTGGAGCGTAATCATATTCAGATCAATCAAACTGCAAAATTATCAATAAGACGGACGCTATTCTCGCCATTTGGGCAGTGAGCTGCGACGAGGACACGTGCGGGGCCATTCAGATAGCCACCCTCCAAGACTGTTAGCGAATTCGGGCTGCGGACTTCGACATAATCAACGGCAGAAAATCCTGCGTCCAGCAACGCCTTTTTTGCCGCTGTCGTGGCTTTATCAACATGCTCACCGTCTCGCATATCTGCGGCACATGTTTTCATAATTTCATTGAGTTTCCGAGCTAAGCTTAGACCGGCTTCATCAAAATATGAATTGCGTGAGGAAAGGGCTAGGCCATATTCATCTCTAGCTATTGGCGCGCCGATTATATCGATTGGCATATCTAAATCATCGACTAAACGCCGGATCGTCGCGAGTTGTTGATAATCTTTTTCGCCAAAGATAGCGGTGTCCGGTTGAACACGGTTGAAGAGTTTTGTGACTACAAGTGCAACGCCATCAAAGAATGTAGGGCGGTAATCCGTTTCTAGGCCTTTCGCGACGCCGCCCACGGTGATGCTTGTTGCATGATGAACGTCATACATGGTTTGTGGATCAGGGATGTAAACCATATCCACGCCCTCTGTCTGTAACAGCTTTGCGTCCGCATCTTCCGTGCGAGGATAAGCGTCCAAATCCTCGCCCGGAGCGAATTGTGTCGGATTAACAAAGATTGAAACGACAACTTTGTCACCTTTTTCTTTGGCTAACCTGACAAGTGACATATGCCCTTCATGAAGAGCTCCCATTGTTGGGACAAAGACAATTTTCTTATTATCTTTGCGCCAGCTCCAAATGACCTTTCTAAGGTCGCTCTCTGATCGCATAATTTTCATGCGGCCCGTCTAAAGCTTAAGGCGCGATAAGCCAACATTTGGTTTGTGTTTGACCAGCGTGAATATTTGCACAGGTCGCCTTAGCATCTGAAGCCGATAATCCCGATAGTCGCGCATGAAAGACCGGTGTGCCATTTAGAAAACCACTGCTGATTTTGGGAGCTAGGTTTAGGGATAAGGTGCGAGAAATGTTAAGAGCCTCATTCTCAGATGTGAGATTACGAATTTGTACAGCCCATAACGCTGAGTTTTGTCTCGTTTTGGCACCTCGTAAAATGGCTCGCGGCGTCGATTGCTTTGCCAGTATAACCGCTGGGGCGGCTGTATGCGGGGCGACGTCCATAACTTTGAACCCGCGCTGTATGAGGTCCCGCATATGGCTGTTACGGCTTTTTCCGCTGGCACCTCCCAAGACAATCGCAATTTGGCGTCTTTCATTACGAATTGCGCTGACCATTAGATTATGACCTGATGCATTGGTGTAACCGGTTTTGAAACCATCGACTTCGGGCATTTCGTGGAGCAGGGCATTCGTGTTTTTTTTCCCGCGAAAATGCGTTTGTCCGAAATAATGATAGCGATCATAGTGTGTCGTGAGGATTGAATGGGCGAGCTTTGCCATGTCGCGCGCGGTCGTCACCTGATCCGGATGGGGCAGGCCATTTGCTGTTTTGAACGTCGTACGTTGCAGGCCTAGTGCACGGGCTTTGGCTGTCATCATTTCAGCGAACCGTGATTCTGTACCGGCTAAACGCTCCGCCAAGACTACAGCCGAGTCATTGTGGCTTCGCACCGCAACCGATTGTATCAGCTCCCGGACAGTAATCAATTGACCCGCTTTTAAGCCAAGCTCGACAGGTGGGGTTTGTGCGGCTTTTCGAGACACTTTGACCTTCTCATCTAGCTGCAGCGCACCCGCATCCAGTGCATCGAAGACGAGATGTAGTGTCATAACTTTTGTCAGTGAGGCTGGGTAGCGAGGGGCGTCAATCTGACGGGCGTGAATAACATCCAATGTATCGGCATCTACGATAATAGAGGCGTAACGCCCCTCAGCCCAAGCCGGAGATGAAATGAGCAGGCTCAGCCATGTGATGAAAAGATAACGTAGCATAGAAATAGTCATCAAATGTAAGCGTTAGAATATGGTTAACAGGGCGTTAAATTCAACTTTGATTTAAGTGTGAGATACCTATCCTGAACATCTCTTTCCTAAAATTATGATTATTAGATCAGGCTGCTTTTTTCATTTGTGTGTGTGTCAGCCATTTTTTCACTATTTGTAGCAATTCGTTTTTACGCAAGGGCTTCGATATGTAATCATCCATGCCTGCGCTGAGGAAATTTTCACGGTCAGATTCCATCGCATGAGCTGTGGTGCAGATGATCGGAGTAGGGAGGCGACCCATTTTTACTTCTTCATTCCGTATCATATGTGTGGCGTCTATCCCGCTCATCACCGGCATGGAAATGTCCATAAATATCATATCAAACTGTTGTTTGCGGCAGAGCTGGACGGCTTCTAATCCTGTTTTTGCAATGGATAAATTGATTTTGGGATGTTCCAAATAGGCAGTGATGACCATACGATTGATCTCATCATCTTCTGCAATGAGGAAGTTCAGCCATTCGGGATTAGCTGACTTTCGCTTAGCTGAGGGCCTTATCCTAGCCTTTAATCGGTTTGGCTTAACTTCCATTTGTTTTTCTTTTTTTGATTGTCGCAACGGTAATGTGAGGTTGAAGGTCGTACCTGTCCCGAGTTTTGAGGTCACTGTGAGTGTCCCTCCCATGGCCTCTGCGAGCTGTCTTGAAATTGACAGGCCTAAACCAGTCCCGCCATATTCGCGTGTCGTGGAGTTTTCGGCTTGCGTAAAGGCATCGAAGATTAAATCCAGTTTTTCTTCTTCGATCCCTATGCCAGTATCTTTTACAATTATTTGAATTTCCGTATGATCATTTTTTGCTTGGCCGCGAACTTCGATATTTATGGATCCGTGCGGCGTGAATTTTACTGCATTTCCGATCAGGTTAGATATGATCTGCTGGATACGATTTGCATCAATAGTAAAATGGCTTGGGAGATTGGCGTCATAGGACGAGTTCAAAGTGAGTCCTTTTTCATTGGCACTCGCACTAAATAAATCGACTGAATTTCGAATAATTTTTTTTAAATCGCAGGGCTCAGCATGAACCTGTAATTTTCCCGATTCAATTTTTGATAAATCCAGTATGTCACTTAATATTTTCAACAATGTATGCCCTGATCGGCTGATTATATCCGTATATTCTATCTGCTCTTTAGTTAATTCAGTCCGTCTGAGAACATCAAGTAAGCCTAGGACACCATTCATTGGGGTCCTGATTTCGTGGCTCATATTGGCTAAGAAGGCTGTCTTCGCAATGTTTGCCTCTTCTGCGGCTTGTTTGGCGTCGATAAGAGCTTGTTCTGCGGCTTTAGTTTCCGAAATATTACGCATATAAGCGACAAAGATATCGCCACTTTCATTACGACTACGGGAGAAGGAAAGCTCTGATAAATATTCTTCACCATTACTGCGCTTTACCTCAATTTCAGTTCTAAACGTATCTTGCTGATCATTATCTGGTCTCGTGATCCGCGCTAACATACTATAATGCAGAGCTTTATATCGATCCGGTACGATATAATCAGCCATATCTTTGCCAAGCACTTCTTCACGTTTGAAACCAAAGTCCTGTTCTGCCTGTTTATTATAGTCTAAGATGATCCCCTGGGCGTCAAAAATGATGATGCTGTCATGGGAACTGGCGAAGCTCGCTTCTAGAAGGCGCTGTTTGGCTTCAACTCGCGTCTCCATAATTTTGAGATTTGTTATGTCGATGCCCGTCACTAAGAGTGCAGTCTCACCCGTCACGGCATCAAGGCTGACTTTGACTGTTAAGTCGAACCAAACCTCACCTTTTTTGGTGTTTATTTGGGAAATTGTATGGGTGTCTATACCGTTCATCCACGACAGTTGGCAGGTTTCATAATCCTTTGAACAAACGAAAAAGTCTGCCAGAGTCATTTCGGCAGAGGGCGAAAGGGCTCTGGCTGCCGGATTTTGATATAATAAATAGCCGTCTAAATTATACAATCCGACCGCAACATCAGTGTGAAAAAGAGCTTTTAAACTGCGTAAATTCTCACTGCTCAGTTCAGATTTACCTAAGGCTTCGCAAAGCATCCCCATACGTCCATCTGCTAAGCGGAAACCTGAATAGACCACATCAATTGTGATGGGAGAGCCTTTTGGGAAGAGGGTCCAGTTTTCATGGAAGTGAGATTGCGATGTTTCAAAATCAATTTGATAGAGTTTCAATCGATCTGAGACCGTCTGTGTCATACCTACGGAGAGGTCTCTCAGTTTCAATTCTGCTTCGCTGCTGGCTTGCCAAAGTTGGCATGCTGCGCGATTGGCATGAACGATTACCTTATGATCAATGTCATAGACCCAAATCGCTGCATTTAAATGCCTGGCCAAGGCAAACTGATCTATTGTCTCAGGCGTCAAACTGTGATGTTGTGAGAGCATAAAAGCGTTCGGTTTTATTATCTTGCGATGAACTTACACTATCAAAGGTTGTGACTAAGAAAAGGTTACTCTCGTAAGGAATTTAACCTATTCAGTCATTGTTTTTCAGAGATTGTTATGAGCTTAGAGCTGCATTCGACATTGAGTGGGTGTATGTTTGGGAACACACACCCAACTTTTACAGTTCGAAGCCTTGGCCTATTGCGCTATACTTCTATATAAAGTGGCGATGACTAAACGATTCAAAGAATTTATGTCCAATCCTGATAAAGATCAGGGTGAAGGCGGTGCAGAAGAGCGCGGCGTTGCGACAAAAGTGCGCACGAAAACAAAAAAACCGTCCATGTGGCGTGTGCTTCTCATGAATGATGATTACACGCCGATGGAATTCGTCGTCTCTATCCTCATGGGTATATTCAACAAGACGTCTGAAGAGGCGACACAAATCATGTTGAATGTTCACCAATCCGGTGTTGGAACCTGCGGGGTTTACACATTTGAAGTCGCCGAAACAAAAGTCGCTCAAGTTATGGACAGCGCTAAACGCGCTCAACATCCTTTGCAATGCACCTTAGAGAAAGCTTAACCACGTTTAGGTTTTCAGCTTATTATTTCCTTAACCGCTTGATCATTGAGAGATAGGGGGCAAGATTTTTTCGTCCTTGTCAAGATGACGTCCCGATTTAGCGCGTCTGGTGTTTTATTGTGCGGTTCGCGTCAGAGGCCGCTGTATAATTCACGCAAGCGTGACAATTCGCGACTTGATTAACGTGCGGGGGTTCCCACATCCTTTAATCGAAAGGAAGATAAATTATGGCATCTTTTTCCCCCGTATTGGAAGAAACTATTCATCGCGCCCTGACGCTGGCCAGTGACCGTAAACATGAGTTGGCCACGCTTGAGCATTTACTGCTTGCTCTGTTGGATGATAAGGACGCAGCCGCCGTCATCACGGCGTGTGATGTCGATATTGAACCGTTGCGTGCGGATGTTCAGCGCTATCTTGATGAAGACCTTGCCTCTCTCGTCGTTGAGGATTTTGAGGAAGCGCGTCCGACCGCCGGTTTCCACCGCGTGATACAGCGCGCCGTTATTCATGTTCAATCTTCAGGACGCGAAGAGGTTACAGGCGCGAATGCGCTGGTCGCTCTATTTGCTGAGCGTGAGTCCCACGCGGTCTATTTCCTGCAAGAACGGGATATGACGCGTTACGATGCTGTGAATTATATTTCGCATGGCATCAGCAAATCCGGTGACGGCACAGCGCCAAAATCACCAATGGGTGCAGATATGCCCGAGGGTGAGGACGCGAAGAAAAAAGATCCGCTGCAGGAATATACCGTCAATTTGAATCAAAAAGCGAAAGAAGGCGATATTGATCCGCTGATTGGCCGCGATGAAGAAGTCGAACGCTGCATTATGGTGCTCTCGCGCCGTCGCAAAAACAACCCGCTGCTTGTGGGTGATCCGGGCGTGGGTAAAACCGCCATTGCAGAAGGTATTGCACGCCGGATCGTGAATGAAGACGTGCCTGAAGTTTTACAAGACGCGACGATCTACTCGTTGGATATGGGCGCGTTACTGGCGGGCACGCGCTATCGCGGCGATTTTGAAGAACGTCTCAAGGCTGTAGTTACGAAGCTTCAGGAAACTGACGGCGCCGTTTTATTCATTGATGAAATCCACACCATTATTGGTGCGGGTGCGACATCGGGCGGTGCTATGGATGCCTCCAACTTGCTCAAGCCGGCTTTGCAAAGCGGTAAGCTGCGCTGCATGGGCT
>CAZBDT010000014.1:13836-30351 GCA_964490745.1 uncultured Algimonas sp. | reverse complement strand
GAGCGCTTTGACTCCAATGGGATATCTGATGATAAAACCTGATCTATATCCGATTTTTTAACCGTGGCCTCAATGTCACGGAGTGTTTGGTCAGGCGCGGATAGCGCAGGGTCGACCTTATCTAGCTTTGTCACGGTCTAACCCTACAAGTTAGTGGGATCGACTGCCGTATCTAAATGGTCTGTGACATCGGGATCTATAGTCCCTCTACCATCGGAGTTAAGCTTGGCCAATCCACGGTCAATCTCAAGAATAAGCTCTTTAAAACCTTCTTCTACATCTGCATTATCTCTTGCGACTATCTCCGCCCGTAATTCTTGCAATTGCTCGACGCGCTCTTTCACAGGGAATTGGCTGGATAAATATATATCGCGAATTTCATCGATTGTCGTCGGGTTAGCCAAGCCGGGCATATAGCCGTCTGAACTAATTTCCGTATCAACAGCTAAGACATTTAAATCTGAATCAGGCATAATTTATCTCCTTGTTACGTCATCAATACGTCAGAAGGCACTATGTTCCGAAGTCATAAAAAAGGCGGCCTCATAGGACCGCCTCGCTATAATATTATTTCAACAGATTTAAGCGTGTTCTTCCAGCCATTCCGTCAACTTGGCTTTATTCATCTCACCGACTTTAGTCGCCACGACTTGACCTTCTTTAAAAATCATAAGCGTCGGAATGCCGCGAACATGGAATTTTCCGGGTGTGTCCGGGTTTTCTTGAATATCCATTTTTGCGATCTTCACACGGCCTGCAAAATCTTCTGAGACTTCTTCAAGTGCCGGTGTCATTTTCTTACACGGCCCGCACCATTCTGCCCAAAAATCAAGTAAGACGGGTGTATCAGCTTCAAGAACATCTGCTGAAAAGCTAGCATCTGTAACGGCAGTCGTGGCCATAGGACTCTCCTATCGGAATCATTTCGTTGATCAGGAAATAGGAAGCGCCGCAACTTTTCGCAAGGCGTCTTCCAGTAACACATTCGGTAGAAACATGAGATGCGGCCCATCTGTCCACAATAAAGCGCAGTTAATGTCACGATCAGGATAAATTTCGCGTGCCAGTTCGCGGTAAGCCGCCATTTGCCCAAGATAGAGATCAGACACATCTTCCGGACGCCTAGGCGGCGGACGATTGGATTTATAATCGACGATAATGACTTTATCATCTGTCACATAGAGGCGGTCAATTTGTGCGTTGAGATACATACCATTCGGTAGGGTCTTGGCTGTCCCGGCTAAGCTAACCTCAGCACGGGAACCCGGTCCAAAAATATCCGCAAAGTCTGGGTTATCGAGCACAGCAAAAACCTCGCCCATGATCTGTTCGATTAATTTGTCTGAGACATCGGTATAGCCGGACAGTATTTTTTCTGCCGTTTCTCTGCGTCGTGCGGGCGGTATTTCCGGTAAGATTTCGAGAAGCTTATGGATCAGATTTCCGCGTTGAAACACATTCGGTTCAGATACTGCACCGGGTGACCTTACGCCCATTTCGATTGGCGGATTGGATAGGAGGTGTGACGGCGTGACGCGACGCCTGCGCCCTTCCGGTGCCGCATTTTCATTGACCCAATCAGGCAGGGTGACTTTTTTCGCCGAACTTACCACAGCCTGTTCGACACAGGGGTCCGGCAAAGACCCATAACGAAGACCTGTTACAATTTCGCCATTCACTTTGCGGGTAAACGGCGCTACAAAGGTTTGCGCATCTAAACTTTCCAAGCCGCGTTTGACCCAATCATACCAACAGCCCGGTTTGAGCTTCGCATTGGCCCGACCCACATGTGGGCCGCAGACAATTAATCGCGATTCCGCCCGCGTCATCGCGACATAAAGCAAGCGGAGCTGTTCCTGCTCCATTCGTCTTTGCGCCGCCTCTTTCACGGATTTCACAAAGAGTAGGTCACCCTTATTCCAGAGCTGCCCTCCGTCTTCATCTGGCAGTAGCACTTCGCGCAAATTTGGCGTGTTGGTTGTGTCCGGCAGGATAACAATAGGGGCTTCAAGTCCTTTTGCGCCGTGGACTGTCATGACACGCACTTCGGACAAGCTGCTATCTTGCTCGCGTTTGATCTCGATCTCACCTTTTGAAAACGTACTAAGAAAAGTCTGCAAATTCGGCGCGAAACGCGATTGATGTTCCAAGGCGTGATGTAAAAACGCTTCTAACGCATCACGGGCTTCCATCGACAGACGTTTATAAAAGCGCTGCCGCATTGACCGCCCATCTGCATCTTTCGTGTCGAGTACACGCGCGTAAAAATCAAAGGGCGTGAGATTTTTCGATAACTCTATGAATTTACATAAAGCCGCATATGTCTCGGGTCGCCGGCTTTTAAGCGCGTCAAACAGGCTCCCCTCTCGATCTATCGCGACTGCCATCAGCGCATCATCGTCAAAACCAAATAAAGGCGATTTCAGAGTTTCCGCGAGAGACAGGTCATCAGAGGGCAAAAGGCAGACGCATGTTAAAGCGATTAAATCTTTTACGATTAAAGCCTCAGAAAGCTTCAATCTGTCAGCCCCAGCAATTGGAATTTCGTGCTCTTTGAGCTGACGAATTAAAGCCTCAAATAACGGCCCACGCCTGCGCACGAGGATTAGCACATCTTGCGGCTCTATTGGGCGGGTCGCATCTGTAGACCGATCAAAAATTGGGTCTTTATTGTCAATCCAACGCTTCACCGTCTTCGCAATTTCTTTGGACAGAACTTCGATCTGATGCCCTTCACCTGCTGCATCGACGGGAGTTGTGTCCCAAGGCTCATTCTCCTCCGGCGTTTCCGGTGGAGGTGTAACGGGCCAAAGCTCGACTAAGCCCTTATCTTCGCGGTTGGCAATATGGCGGACTTCATCACTGGCCGGAGCGAATTTTTCCGCGTCAAACATGGCCTGCATAGCCCCGCAGTCAAACAGAACGGCGTCCACGACATTCAAGACGTCCTGTGTCGAGCGAAAAGACATCGCCATGCGGATATCCGTCGTCGCCTGTTCAGCGTAGCGACGGATTTCCGTCAAAAACTGCTCTGGCCTCGCCCCTTGAAAACCATAAATTGACTGCTTCTCGTCGCCGACAGCAAATAATGTCCTCGGCCTCCTCGGATCATCATCAGGATGAGGTTGGAAAAATGGCTCAGCCAATATGTTGATTATATCCCATTGTTCAGGCGACGTGTCTTGCGCCTCGTCCAAGAGAATATGCTTGATCCCGCCATCGAGTTTATAACGCACCCAGTCCGCAGCTTCTGAATTCTCTAATAACCGTCGGACGAATAAAATCTGGTCGGAATAATCCAATCCCCGCGCCCGATGTTTTGCGTCACGGTAAAGTTCCGCATAGCGCAAAGCGATGTGAAAAACGGATTCTGTCAGCGCGAAAATGTGACAGGCTTTAATCGCCTCATACGCCTCCATAATGTCCAGAGAATGGGTATCAATCCAATCTTTTGCGAGGTCATGAGACTTGGCATCATAGAGCTTTGATCTCTCCTTTCCGGCTTGCGTGTAATATAGCGCTGAGAGCGCAAGAATTCCTGCAACGGGATTGGCAGCAGCAAGAGCTTGATCAAAAATAATTCCCCGCTTTTTATCATTGGCCCCACCCGTTTTTAAGGCGGCAGATACGGCCTGCATGGATCGGCGGTCAAAACGGGTCCAAAGTGCCTCCGCAATCTCATACGGTTGACGCACATTTCCCAATTTCAAATGCGTTGCGAGAGGTTCTAAACCCTGTGTTTTCCACGCCTGAATTTTCTGCGGGTTGAAGGCCATCCACTGGAATAACTCATCTAAAGAGGCGTCTGCCCGTTCCAAAGTGAGATGACGGATCGCGACAGCCATATCGCCTTCCGGATCATGCATCGCTTCGCGCAGGATTTGTGTTTCGGCCTCTCCCCGCAGCGCAGCCAATTCAACATCATCCAAAGGCTCAAACCCCGGCAAGATTCCAGCCTCAATCGGGAAGCGAGAGAGAATGCGCTCACAAAAGGCATGGATGGTTTGAACTTTCAGGCCTTCCGGCGTTTCCAAGGCTTTTGCGAATAATTCCCGCGCCTTCGTCAAATCGACGGGCTGCATGAGGCTGTCGGGAGATTGCCCAAACAGATTCGTCAGATCAGCCGACAAGGCGTCATCATTGAGGACCGACCAGCCACCCAATGTCGCAAAGAGGCGTTCCTGCATTTCGGAAGCCGCAGCTTTTGTGTAGGTCAGGCAAAGGATATCTTGAGGTTCTGTTCCACCCAACAAAATGCGGGACACGCGATCAACCAAAACACGGGTTTTACCAGACCCCGCATTCGCGGCCGCCAAACGCGTGCCGGACGGATCGGCCGCCATGCGCTGTGCGTGGCTGGCTTTTTCCAAGGGCGTCATTTCAGAGACAGGTTTACCCATCGCCTTCGCCCCCACTCATGCCAGCCCATTCCCCGCGTCGGGCGAGATCATCAAAATCTGACCAACTATTTGTATATTTCGACCTGACTTGGGATTCATAGGGCGTGGTAGGATCGTCAAAGCGATCAATTAATTTTGTCAGCGTTTCAACGCTTTCCTCCAACAAAACCTCGACTGATTTTGTCTTGCCTAGCGGACTATATTTAAAATCTGCATTTGACCCTTTGACTCGCATATATCCAAGACGCGCCGTTTGCGCGGCTTTATGACCCTTCAACCCGCCTTCTCTGAGAATAAAGGCCGCGAGGGGGAGCTGGGGATCAAAGCCTGCGGCGACTTCAGCATCGCTAGCGGGAGCGCCCGTTTTGAAATCGACAAATCCATATCCGTCTATGCCGCGCTCAACATAATCCATTTTACCCCGAACCGTAAAATCGCGATCAGGAATCTTGGCCTTTCCCCAAAGCTCTAACCCCTCTTGACGATATCCTTCCGCTTCGCGGGCGTTCATTTCACGGCGCAAGCCTTCGGCGATTGATTTAAATCGGGCTTGTTCTTTGGCAATAATCTCAGGCGCATATCCGTAAAGCTCAAACGCGTCTCCCAGAGCGCCTATCAGCGCCACATCATCACGCTCAGTGAACGGCGCTTGGTTATCAGTGAGGAAATTTTCTATACCCAAATGGATTGCTGAACCGAATTCAGATGGACCTTTTTCATGATCCAAATCTTTCAACCGCTTGAGGCCAAGCACATGTTTTCCGTAAATTGAATAAGGGTCACGGATGAAGGTTTTGACTTCCGTGATTGACAAACTACGTCCCTTATCGGTGGTCCATCTTTTTTCTTTTGGCGGTGTGGGCTTCGGAGCCTCCGCTCTTTCGACATCATTGGCCGAAACAAAATCCATAGCCTGAGCAAAACCCAGATAATGGTCAGCCGTCTTCAACCGCTCCTCAACACCCGCCTCACCTACCGCGCCCTGCAACAGCGTTTTCAATCTCCAGACCCATCGCGAGGCAATAGTGGGCCCGGAGTCTGATCTTTTGGAGCGTGTCAGATACACATTCGGATTGGACGCGAGTTCAAAGAAATCATGCGCGGCCAAACCATATCTCCGCTCCGGCAGGGACAGCTTCATTTCCCGCCGCATGCCGCGCGATAAAAACGGACCGGGGGATGGTGTGACCGGCCAGACACCTTCATTGAGGCCACCGAGAACAATCACATCAGCGTCCAACATTCTGGCTTCCAAGGGGCCCAAAATAGACAATCTAGGATGCGTGCCACCGCGGGGACGCACAACAATACCTGTCATGAGTTGACGCATGAGACGGGAGAAGCCAACCGCATCGACATCGGGCAGATTATGACCAAACATAATTATGTGTTCGAGCAATTGCGCCGCTCGCTCTCCAGCCTCACCCCGCCAGAGATAATGACTGCCGTGATGATCGGTCTGAGCCGCAATCTGTTCTGCTGCTGTGATCAATGCTGAAGCCCAGACAGAAGCCGTAGCTTTGCCGTCTAACTCCACCAAGGGCTTTAGAGCCTCCAAAAGCGCGCTCTCAATCGGCTCTAATTGTCTCACCGGGGCGTCAGGGCGCGTTTCTACGCGGTAGCATGTTTTCTCTATAATCTGCCATGAAGCCAATATATCCGCCGGGTTTTGACCCAGTCCTGTCAAACCATGTCGGAAGAGTATGGCTTTCTCGACGGGGCCTTCGGGCTTTTGAGACGCGGATAAGACAGCATCCAGAAACATCCCTATAGACGTTTCTGCTAGCGGCTCACCTTGGGACATATCAACTTTTACATCCCAACGATCCAGTCGCGCACGCACCCGTCTGGCAAGTGTTTGATCAGGCGTTACGAGGGCAGCGGTTTTGGTAGGATCTTCTAAAGCCTCCCGTAAGATAAGCGATATGGCGAGCGCTTCTTCCGCGTCTGTGCTCGCTTCTATCAGTGAGAGACCCTCCGTGGCCTGATCAAAAATAACCTGACCGAAATCCGCTTCTAATTTTCTAATACGCGCCAGCCAGTCTGCCGTGCGTGACGCCGGGACGAGGGCCTCTTCCAAGACGCGTGTTCGGGCCAAGCGATTTGCATTTGTCTCGATGTGTCCGACCACATCTGATACAAAATTCCTGACAGCCCCACGATCAATCTCAAGACTATCGATCAACAATTTCATCGCATATTGCGGATGTTGTTCGTCAATACTGGCCCATGTCTCATCATTATCTGTCGCTTGGAAGCCGGGCAATATGACCATGCCTTTCGGTAGATTTGCGACGACACGCATCAAACGCCGTGTTGCGCGCAAGCTACCTGTCGAGCCTGTGATCACGACAGGATAATCCGGTGGATTATCTTTCCAATGCGAGACAAGTTCATCCAGTAATTTGACCTTGCGCGTCTGCGGCTCTTCCATATTTAATTCAGTCAAGCGCTCGGGCCAGTAATCTTGGATGATTTTATAAAGCGTGGCAGCGTCTTGGAAATGTTTGGCCGCCTCCCCCATTAATCGCGCCCACGCCTCACTTTCTGTCAATTTGGCTTCTTCCAGAGCGGCATCATCCAAAATTGCGAGTAGCGGATCGGCCATGGCAAGCGCCGTTGCGGCGTCTAGTGGCAAATCCATGGCGCGCTCATGATAGGCCGCCACAATACGCGCCATTTCAAATCGGCGTAATGTCCCGTCTATGGCTGGCCTGACTTTGCCAACTAACTCGCCAGGTTCAAAGGGCGGTTCCTCCGGATCAATATCTGCGAGGGGACGTAAGCGCGGCAGTAAAGCGGCGCCCACACCGCCTTCTGAAGCTGCCATCACAAAGGCTTCACCCAAGCCCCGCACAGCCCGACGAGTTGGCAATAAGATTAAACCGGATTGCAAGTCATCACCAAATCGACGCCTCAGCCCTTTGGCCAACATCTCCAAAAATGGAACGCCAGAGGGCATGTTATAGACCTGAGGTGCGCTCATCTTTTTAATATCGCCTCAGCCTCATCACGCGCTTGCGGATCCCCTACATGCATCCAAAATCCGTCCATCGGGTGACCAAAGATTGTCCCTGCGTCTAGGGTTTGGTTCCAAATCCGATTGCGTGAAAATGGCTCAATTGACTCTCTGGCAAGTCTGTCCAGTTTGGTGATTTGAACGCCCGCATAGACATAAGGCGCAGCGTCACGATCACCGCGACGTTCTAATCGCCCGTCATGACCAAAGCGAAAATCACCTTTCCCGTGATAGCCCAATGTCCGCTCCAAAGGTGCCAGTAATAGCAAATCCTCCATAACATGCGCGTCCCATCGCTCCATCAGGGAGTCCATCACTGGCGCATCGTTTTCCGTCCAAATCGCGTCAATATTGCAGGCTAAAACCGGATCATCTCCAAGTAGAGGTAAAGCCTTCACCATGCCGCCACCCGTTTCCAGCAATAGGTCGCGCTCATCGGAAATGATAATCTCTGGACCCCGATTTCGGGCTTTTAAATGCGCCTCTAAGTGGTCCGCATGGGCATGCACATTAATGACGGCGCGTTCAATACCCGCAGCCTCTAATCGGTCCAGCATATGATCTATCAGAGGTTTCCCGCCGACCTCGACCATGGCTTTGGCGCGATCATTCGTCAGCGGACGCATGCGCGTCCCATGTCCGGCCGCAAGCACCATCGCCGTTTTGATCATGACAGTTCTCCCGGCAAATAGCGGTCGAACCAATCTCGCAAAGCGCGGAACTCTTCCCCACTAAGATTTTTCACAAAATGCGCATGCACGCGAGGAATGAGATCGCGATAGGACGGCTTTCCGTCCCGTTCCGCCAACCGCACAAAAATACCCAAAATTTTCGCATTTCTCTGCGCACCAAGTACAGTATAAGCGCGCCGAAAGGCCGCCTCATCTTTCAGCTTCGCTTGGTCGCAAAATTGCGAAATGAGCGGATCAATAAGGTCTTGCGAAACATCCCGACGGGCATCTTCCAGAAAACTGACGAGGTCATAAGCTGGATGCACGAACAGCCCGTCTTGGAAATCAATTAAACCGACTTTAGCGACAGAGTCGCGCTCCGGCAGCCAGAATAAATTCTCTGCGTGAAAATCTCTGAGCGCCAGGCCCGGTGCGTGCGCGCTCAAGGCTTCGAATAAGCTTCGCCAAATGTCATCCCATTCGGCCTTAGCTTCATCAGAAATCTTGGCGCCTTTATCGACTGCGTACCAATCCAGAAATAAATGCGTCTCTGTCAGCAACGCCGCTTCATCATAATCCCTGACCCGCCATTTGGCCGATTTAAATGACATTTGAGATGGAAAAGAGCTGCGATAAATCTCCGCTAGACACTCAACTGCCGCTTCATAAAGCGTGGCTTCGAGTGCAGGATTTTCCGCAATGACTTTCGCATACACATTTTGCCCAAAATCTTCGAGCAACAAAAACCCAGCGTCTAAATCTGCCGCAATAATTTTAGGCGCGGAAAAACCGCGAATGACAAGCTCATTCGCAATACAGGAAAAGGCGGCGGGTTCAGGTCCCGCCAATCGAGCCAAGGCATTATATCCCAGCGCTTCACGCTCAACGACCGTTGCGCCGTCCGGCTCTGCTGGCGTTTCTGCCCCGCGCGGCGCATCCATCAGGACTGCGACGTCCTCCCCATGTGTGAGCCTGAAATAATTCCGAGAGGAGGCATCACCCGGGAAGCTCTCTATCGCCGCATTTTCCCAACCTGCATCAGCTATAAAACGCTTTCTATGCAGTTCTCGATCAGACATCACGACCATCCCATCCAGAAAGTTTGACGATCCGGCCTTCACCTTCAAATTCGATCTCAATATGCAAAAACTCTTTTGGCAGTAAATCGCCCAGCCTATCCGGCCATTCCAAGAGACACACATCCTCGCCTATTGCGTCCATGAGGCCTAACTCATAGGCTTCGTCTGGATGCTGCAACCGATAAAGATCGCAATGCCAGAGCGTAAAATCGGGCAAGTCATAGGTCTGGACCAGCGTGTAAGTCGGTGACGGCACGGTTTCATGCGGCAAAACGTTCTGAACTAATCCGCGCGCGAGCGTCGTTTTCCCAGCGCCCAGACCACCCGATAGGGCCACAATGTCGCCGGAACACAAAGCGCGCCCTAATCGCGCCCCCAAGGCCAACATTTCAACTTCATTTATGACAGAGACGTGTTTCACATATATTGGTCTAGCGCCTTGCAATCATGGTGCAAGCGCTTAGATAACCGGATGAACATATCATTTCGCCAGACTTCACTTGGCCTTCAGTGAGACCTAATATGCCCAAGATCATTTTTATCAATCACGCCGGTGAACGCAGCGAAGTCGAAGCCAAAAACGGAACATCCGTTATGGAAGCCGCAATTCAAAACATGGTTCCAGGCATTGATGCGGATTGTGGCGGCGCGTGCGCCTGTGCGACCTGCCACGTTTACATCGGCGAGGCATTTCTCCCAAAGCTGAAGGAAAAAGACGACATGGAGGAGTCCATGCTCGATTTTGCTGAAGACGTTCAAGACAATTCACGTCTGAGTTGCCAAATTCTGATGTCTGATGCATTGGACGGCATCGAAGTGACAACGCCAGAAAATCAGTAACTTATTATAATAAATGATCGAGCTTTTTGAAGATTAGCTCTCAAACAGCTCAGGATGGCCAGCATCAACGGCCGCTTCCTTCGGTAAATAACATGTGACGTGCGTTCCAAGACCCTCGTCACTTTCCAGCTCAACCCAACCGCCATGGCATTCAACAAAACGTTGAACCAAAGCCAATCCTAAGCCTGCCCCGCCGCGCGAGCTTTGAAAGCTTTCAAACACTTGGCTCTGTTTTTCAGACGGGATGCCCACGCCGTCATCCTTAACCCAAATTTGCACGCCCCCCCCCGGCGCCCGCTTTCCACCCAGTAGAATTAATCCGCCCGGCTTCGTAAAGCGGAGCGCGTTAGACAAAAGGTTATAGACAACTTGTTTGATTCGGGTCTCATCCGCACGAATAATTCCGATATCCGGATCGCAATCCAATTCCATCGACATTTTTGTGTCTTCCGCTTTTGTGGCGACATAATCTAAGGCATGAGACAGCACGTCATAGATGTCGACATCCCCCAAATCCAGATCCAACACATTGGCCTCAATCGCAGCAATATCGAGAATATCGTCGATGATTTTCGCCAAATCTTCTGACGCGCTTTGAATTGCAAAGACGTACTCGCTTTGCTTATCATTCATCTCGCCTGCACCGCCATTTTGTAGGAAGTCTGCGTAACCAGAAATTGTCGTCAGGGGGGTCCGTAACTGATAGCTGACGTGGCCCACAAATTCGGATTTCATTCGGTCTGCTTCTTCCAAAGCCTCGGCCCGTTCGATCAAAGCGGCTTCCGTCCGCCTAGCTGAGGTCACATCATCCCATGCCACGAGAGTCGCACCATCCGGCAAAGGCTTCGAAAGCCAAGTCAGCATTTTATCATCAGATCGACGAATTTCGCCCTCAACCTGACGCCGCACTTCAGGGTTAGAGTCTGTTGCACGCGCTTTCAGATCACTCCAAAATTGACGATCATGATAGAGCGGTAGGCAAAGATCGATCAAAGCTGAGAAACGCGGCGAATCTTTTAAATCCTCTTCAGACAAGCTCCACATTCTAGCAAATGCATTATTGTGAATTTTCAATCGACCATCCGTACCAAAAACTGCAATTCCCTCTGACAGCTTATCCAGTGTCGCGCGTTGGACATTAATAAGCGTCCCAAGACGGCCCTCCAGATCAATTCGATCCGTCATATCAGAGAACATCAGCGTAATACCGCCTTGGGGATCACGCATGCGGATCAAGCGTAAAGTACGACCATCCTGCAAATGCCAAAGGTCTGGCGTCATTTCTTTAGGCCATTCCGTGTACAGGTTTAGCTCCTCAGCTTTCCAAGCTCCATGATCCGGTTGGGCAGGAACCTGCCCACGCTCTCTCATATGATCAAGCCATTCCCCGTGGCTAGGACGATCCCGCGACCAGGCTTCATCTAATCCGAACATGTGGCGGAAGGCTTCATTTTCAAAACTCGCCTTTTTATCACTGCCAAAAACAACAACGGCTTCATCCATTGAATTCAGAAGCTTGTCATGCGCCGCAACTTGTTGCTGCAACCGCTGTCGCAAATCTTCCGCTTCGTTAGCATCCAATGCTATACCGGCTAACCCTCCATTGATGGGGAATAAAGAAATGGATGTTGCACGACGTTCTCCTCCCAGAACGATATTACGCGTTGCTTCACGCTCAACCTGCTCCGAAAGAGCCGTATGCGCATCCTCACTCGCCTGATGATCAAGATGGATTTGGTTGACTGTGACGTCTCGCACATCAGACGCACCGACCGCATCGACATAAGCTTCATTTACCCAATTTATCCGCCCTGAACTATTCATTCGCCAAAGTGGGAAAGGGGCACGGCTCATCATCTCAATAAATGCAATTGGATCAGTTTCAGACGTAATACGAGAATTTTCAAATCGTGAAATCGCAGCTTTTTCATCTTCACCGCGAATAGAGGCGTCCTCTAACCACAGGACAACTTGTCGGCCCGCTACACGGCCATCTGCTTCAATAATATTCCCTTCGGGTAGGACGATGGAAATTGAAAACGACTCCCCCTTCGTCCGCAAGTTACGGATGTAAATACGAAGAGGTTGGGAATCAGCCCGCTCCGAAATTGTGTTCAAATCTGCAAGGCCATCCAGCACTCGCATGGCCAATTGGTTGGATGGCCCTGGATCCGCAAACCGCATGATTGATGCCAAAGCCGCAGGGCTACCTAAGACCTTTGGATCACCCCAGCCTGTCTCAGCTGCAACTGTATTTTCTTCCCAGACGAGAATAAGCCCGGGATAGGCTCCCATTATCGCGTCATAAGATCCAAGACGACGATCCAATTCCGTCGCTTTATTTTTCCAGCGCGAGGCCGCCGCACCTTCGCGCATGGATAAACGTAAAGCAAACATGACTGCAGCAAAGGCAATAAAAACTGCCCCCAGACCCACCCACGTCATAATGCCCACATCTGCAAACATGAACGATATCCCCTAGTCCTAATCTCGACGTAACGGAGCGACGTCGCTGACCCGAGGTCTATAGAGTCAAACTCAAATGTGAAAGGTGAGAATGTAGCCTAAAAGCTGTATTTCAGAAGAAGATTGTCCGGGTTGAGGAACAGAAAGATATATTCTCACGCCCTTAACTGCCGAGGCTGACGTCACCGGAACGATATCTCAGTAATATACGACAATCAGACAGTGGGGTTTTTGGCGGGCGGAACTGCCAAGCTTCCACGGCTTTCAAAGAGGCGTTATCAAATGTACCACTGGGCACGGACCGCTCAACACGCACATTTTTTGTCGCACCACGACTATCAACATCAAGTCGTATGATTGTCCATCCCTGACGGCCATTGCGAAAGGCGCTTTTGGGATAGGCAGGAAGAACAATACTCACTGCAGCTAATTGTTCACCCCCAATACAATCATCTGGATCAGAGTACCCTTTCACCCAAGGGTCTGGAGGATAGGAAGAGCGCGGTGTAAACACTGAGGTCGAACCACATGCGGATAGACCCGCGACGAAACATAGCCAAAAATATTTCACTCATTTTCTCCGAAGCCGTTTGCAATTAACTTCGTCAAAGCCTCCACGACAATTATAGCCTCTCGGCCTGTCGCACTAATGGTTATATCTTCACCACACGCCGCCCCCAATAAGAGGAGTTCCATAACGCTGTCGGCCGCCACACTACCCGCGCATACACCATTATGTGTTTTTACACTGACATCAGCGTCATAGCGCATGACGCATTCCATAAATTTATTAGAAGCTCTGGCGTGGAGGCCGCGTTTATTGACAAGTGTCACTCTTGCAGAGGTGGATGACATTTAAATTTAGGTCCCACCTGAGAGAATTTTTGATGCAATAGCGATATAGCGTTGCCCTGCCTCTTTGGCTTTCTCGCTTGCGTCTTCGAGGTTTGCTGTTTCCCGTGCCTCTGCCAATTTAATCAACATAGGTAAATTCACACCGGCGACGACTTCAACTTTACCATCTCTCAACATCGAAATAGCGAGATTTGAAGGCGTTCCGCCAAACATATCTGTCAACAAAATGACGCCAGCTCGGTTATCGACCCGTTCAACAGCGGCCCGAATGTCATCCCGACGCTTTTCCATATCATCATCAGGTCCGATGCAAATGGTTTCCATTGCATCTTGGGGACCGACAACATGTTCCGTTGCGCGCCGCAGTTCAATGGCCAGCTGGCCGTGTGTTACAATAACGAGACCGATCAACTCGATAAACCTCAATTTACTAAATCGAACTTGTACCCTAATCAAAATAAAGCGGTTCTGTGAAGGGTTAATTCAGTGACATATGAGGAATTAACATGGGATGTTCGCTTTCTATTTGCCATTTCATCCGGATAATAATTGTAAAATTGGTGAGACACCGTAGAGCTTAGATCTCTCCGGAAGGCTTTTGGCGCGGCACATCGACCGTGAACTTGGCACCTAAAATCTTGCCGGTCTCGTCCTTACGATTTTCGGCATATATTTTTCCGCGGTGCGCGGTGATGATTTGACGGCATATTGCTAACCCAAGGCCTGAATGGCTGCCAAAGCTCGCCCCTTTGGGACGTTGCGTGTAAAATCTCTCAAATACAGTTTCGAGATTATCTTCGGGAATTCCCGGCCCTTCATCTTCGACCGTAAAGACAACGCGGCTACCCATCTGTTTTGCCGTTACGATAACCTTTCCGTCCTCCGGTGAAAAAGTCAGCGCATTATCAATTAAGTTTCGAAGAACTTGCGCAAAGGGACTCTCATAAGCCCGAATATAAATGGGCGCATTCATATCAATAGCACTTGCATTGATGACGTCTGCGCCGTCTTTGGAGCGCGTTTGCCGATAAAACTCGACGATATTCTCTGCGATCTCGCCAACATCCAAAGTTTTCGCTGTCTCACGCGCCAAGTTTGCATCGACCTTAGAGGCTTTTGAAATATCTGAAATCAAACGGTCCATGCGCGAGACATCTTGTTGAATAATGTCAATTAGCTTTTCGCGTTGCTCTCTTGTTTTTGCCACACCCAATGTGTCGGAAGCGGACCGTAAGCTGGTCAGCGGATTTTTGATTTCATGAGCCACATCGGCTGCAAAATTCGCAATATCATCAATGCGGTTATAAAGACCTTCCGTCATTTCCTTGAGAACCAATGACAAATCGCCAATCTCATCTCTACGATTGGACAGATCTGGAATTGCATCTCGGTTTTTGGCGCTGCGTGTCACAATTTCTGCCGCCCGTGCAAGACGACGCATTGGGAGGCTAATGAAAAGCGTCAAGGCAAGAGAGCTGAGAAACATTGCCAAAAAGGCTAATCCAATAATCGGTGCAAGCGCTTTTCGTTCTGCCGTTACAATGGACCCGACATCATTACTTTCAACCGTGACCACGCCTAAAACCTGTTGAACGCGGCGGACCGGCAAAGAGACTGTGACGATTAAGTTATCTTCTGCGTCATATCGTGGACCATAACTCGTTTCACCGTTTAGGCCCGCCCGAACCTCTGACGTTAGATTTCGGCGCAAGCTGTCGCGTTTCGCGCGCCGCCACGGTAAATCATGTAGCTTCTTATCAAACCACTGTCGAATGTTTTCGCGCCAAATCTCTTGTTTTGGGCGTTCAGGGCGCTCTTCTATTATTGGGTCGAGCGGCTCGATAAAAAATACATCATCAAGCGTGTCTGTGTCCGCGACTAAACTGCCAGATTTATCGTGTAACCGAACACGCCATCCATCTTGTACATTCACACCGCGTAAAATCTGCTCAGCGCTTTCGAGGTCTAGCTTCGCTGCGCCGCCATATCCTGTCGCCTGTTCGCCAATAACGGTTGTGATTGTCGAGGCTAAGGATTGGATATTATCGATCTTCGCGTTTATCAGCCCTACCTCAAATCGGCTCATGGCCAATGTGCCGGCCACAAGTATGATCAGGCCAATCAAATTTGAGAGAAAAATATTACGCGTGAGACGGGACGCCCATAAAGATCGTCGCGGACCCCGCCGCCGATTGCGACGAAACCGTTTTCGATTGGTTTCGGATGAGATCGTCTTAGACATGCCTCACCCTAATAACAGGTCAACACCCTCAGGTCTTGCGTGAATTTTTATGTAGTTACGCTTCTTTATATTTGTAGCCGACGCCATAGAGTGTCTCGATCCCATCAAAGCTCTTATCCGTCTTACGGAATTTCTTCCGCAGACGTTTAATGTGGCTATCAATCGTACGGTCATCCACATAGATCTGATCATCATAAGCCGCATCCATCAACTGGTCACGAGATTTCACATAACCGGGTCGCTTTGCCAAAGCTTCAAGAATCAAAAACTCTGTCACGGTCAGGCGAACAGCGTTCCCGTCCCAAGAGCAAGCATGACGATTAGGGTCCAGTAAAAGCTTGCCGCGACGGACAACCTTATCATCGCCTTCTTGCGGTTCAGGCAATTCGATATTCGTCAATCGCGCCCGACGTAAAACAGCTTTAATCCGTTCAACCAGCAGGCGTTGGCTAAATGGCTTGGTGATGTAATCATCAGCCCCCATGTTAAATCCAATCGCCTCATCAAACTCGTCATCTTTAGATGTTAGAAAAATCACTGGCAGGTTTGAGGTTTGTCTTAAGCGACGTAAAAGCTCCAAGCCATCCATGCGCGGCATTTTTACATCGAATACAGCTAGGTCAGGCGGAGAGCTTTTCAATGCCTCTAGCGCACTGACCCCGTCATGAAACTTACGAACCTCATAGCCTTCGCCTTCCAAAAACATTGATACCGATGTCAGTATATTCTCATCATCATCGACGAGGTAAATCTTTGGCATAGCTCGCTCCCCAGCGCGCCGCGCGACACCACGCGGTGAATAGTCTCTCTGTCTCACTAGGCTCATCGTCTGCATGGCTCAACCCTTTCTCCAGTTCCTTAGCGTATTTCAGGGCTTAAACAGGATCTAAGTCAGAGTGATGACCGGAATAAGGCAATGGTAAGGCAGAGTTTTTTCTTGAAT
>CAZBDT010000014.1:0-13826 GCA_964490745.1 uncultured Algimonas sp. | reverse complement strand
AAAGCGCTCCCTAGATAGGGAAAAACCACAAAGAGCCTAATCCATGAGTTTACTTGCTTCTCTTATAGAATTTTTTGTTCAGCCGCTTTTGAGCCTGATCCTGCTAATATTTTTTGCTTATGTGATTATTAGCTGGCTCTTCACATTAAACATAGTAAGCCCGGGCAACCCTACGGCACGTCAAATTTATAGCATTCTTGCGAGTGTCGTCGAACCCATTGTGGCCCCATTTCGCAAAATCATCCCACCGCTCGGTAATTTTGACATGGGTTTTTTCTTTGCGGCAATGCTTCTATACTGGACCAGCCGCTACCTGATCCCCGGGATTATTCTGCCCGCGCTCGGCTAAAAAATGAGTTTAGCTTTTCGGACGGTCTAACAGGCTGTCCAATCGTTCGGCCAGATCATTCCCCTTGATTGGAGCCACGCCCGGATCATCGGGTTGCGTCATAGGTTCGGCCACGTCATCCTCGACCGTCTCTGAAAGCGCTTCTATTTCAGGGATACCGGGTAAACGCAGAGGCGCGCGACTATCGAAACGCGGATGAATCAACTCACCTGTATCGCCAAATGAGAACACCAAGCGTCGCCAGTCCTGCGGCGAATAATCAAAGCTCTCCCCACTCGGATCGAGGTCTGACCAATCTGCTTCCCTTGGAGCCGTTGCAGCCCTTTGCATCCAGAGTTTGGCATCCGTCGGATTATTGAGACGCTCTTCCGTTTGCGCGGCCAACACGCAAAGGCGCGAAGACGGTGTGTCTTCCGCGCGCAAGAGAGGACTTAAGATCGCCCAAGCTTGCACCGCATCACCGCCGCGCAGATGATTTTCCGCCAAAAGTATTTTCGTCTCACGATGATCAGGGGCTTGTTTTGCAAGGGCGGCCAAGCGCTTCTCACGTATTTTATCACTGCTCCCCTCCAGTAAATCGAGGAAGGAGAGTGAAAGCGCAGGATGGGCCGCTTCAGACCAACTTTTCTCAATCAGCTTCGACGCGGCTTTCGAATCGCCCTGCATTTTATAAAGCTTTGCGGCCAGAGCTGAGGCTGGCGCAAACTCAGGCGCGAGTGTATTCGCTTTTACGGCCAGCTCGAGGGCTTTGGCATATTCCCCGTCATCATGGAGCCTATCCGCTTCCGCTGTATTTAAAACAGCGCGGCGACGTCGGGCGGTTGTCTTATCGACATGTTTGCGCTGTTCACCCGTGCCTAGTGTTTCTTCTGCGTCCAGCCATTGATGATTGGCAACTTCGGCTTTGAAGAGCGTTTCAAAAGCCCATTGGGCCTCAGGATTCGCCGTGTAAGCTTCGCGGGATTGTTCAATCGCCCCCGGAAGATCGCCCGTCGCCAGCATATTTTGAGCGAGCCCGCGTTGCCCCGTCGCACGGGTCTTCTCATTCTCTAACATCGCCTGATAATGTTCGACGGCGATATCACTATCCCCGGCCGCTTCGGCGGAGAGGGCGGAGATAACGCGACCCAATTCCGTTGAGCCGATGAGGTTTCTCGCGACCTCAGCTTTTTTACGGGCTTTTTTAACATCGCCTTCAGCGCCTGCGAGCAAAGCCTCTTCCATCGCATCCAAGGCTCGGTTTCGACGTCGTAGACCAACGCCGGACTTTACGCGGCGCGGCAAACGCCAAAGCCACAGAAACACGGACCACAAACCGATAAGGGCCAGAGTCGCACAGACCCCGGCAACAATCACGGCTTGCCAAGAAAAGCTTATTTCACCAAAGGCGAGCGGCCCTGACGTTGCAGACGATGTCAGCGTTAAAAAGACGTCCCCGCCCACCCAGAATAAGAGCAGTAGTAAGGCGACTAAGAAGCCAAGAATTGTGATCACATATTTTGTCATAAACTGGCTTTCACACTTTCATACCAAGCCTGTCCGGCCGAGCGCACTGGTGCAGGCAGGCGTTCAAATTTTTCCGCGGCATCGGTCAGCCGACCTTCGCTTATATCCGTTTCGATTCCGTCAATTAAGCTCAGCGGATCATTCTCACTTTTAACACGTATATGACGCGACAAGGCCTTTTCAACAATGCCGCCTGTTTGATTATCTTCCACGGCCTGAATCAGTTGGGCTTTCGGAAAGGCCAAAATTGAAACACGCTCAATGACAGGTTCAGGCGCAGGTTGGTTTTCAAGCGCTGAGATTCGACTATTTAGCTCTGCGAGTTGCGCTTCACCCAAGGCATTCGTCTTCTCTGTTTGTTGAAGGGCTTCTATTTCGACCTCCAGAGTACTTAGCCGCTCCATTAAATCTGTCGGCATGGCTGTCTCAGGCATAGCGCCTAAAGATGTTTCAAGGGCCGCAATTCGCGCCTCGACAGCGGATTGGTCCGGCCATTCAAATCCATCGGCCTGCGCTTTTTGTAAAGCCGATAAAGCCGCCGGGTCGATTTCAGGGCGTGGTGCAGCCTCCAATTTAGCTAAGCGCGTCTCTAATCCAGATAAATCAACGGGGTCTTGTTCAGGAATTTTGACATCACTTAGGGCCTCTTCTGTGTCGGAAATACGTGCACTAAAGGCTTCAAGCTGTGCCTCAATAGATGAAAAATCGACTTCCGCTGGCTGCGCAGGTGTCGGAGCGAATCTATTGTAAGCTTCATAAACGCCGTAACCGCCCACAGCTGCGCCGATCAAACCCGCTAAAAGTCCGGTGAAAATAAAGGCTTTCCACGGTGATTTCTCACGCGGAGTCTCCGGCTCGGGCGCGACTTCCTCATCGGTCTCTTCCGTGAGGGTCTCAACTTCGTCTTCTATCATATCCTCGTAATCCATGCGTCTAACTTAGGTTGCCTTACCCCCTAACTTCAAGGGCTGTCCGTTAGACTGTTTTCGCGGCCATAATCAGTTCATCTTCACGCGGGCGATTGGCGATGTGAATAGATTTCAAATCAAGACCTTCCAGCTCATCAGCTGTGGCTTGGCTGATACAAATGGCAGATAAACCCGAAAGAGACGTCCCCCCGCACAAACGCGCAAAAACCTGCGCAGCCAGCGGAGAATATAGTGCGACAAAAGACGCCTGTATTTCGGGCCAAACGGGTCTTGGTATAGATCTATAGACCTTCACCCGCTTGGCGTCATATCCAGCCTTAGATAAGTCCTCAATAATAGTTCCGCGTACATGCCAACCCGACACATGACAAATAGGCCGTGACACCGGACAATTTGAAAGAACCCAGCGCGTGACGTCTTTGGATGTCCCATCCACAGACACGACATTGGAAAATCCGGCTTTTCGCGCATGTGCGGCAGTCGAGTCGCCAACACATATGGCGCGTTGCCCCGCGCAGTCGACATGATCGACCCCGTTTTTGGACGTGAAGATAACAGTTGTCTCACGCGTTAGCGTAGCATGATCGACAGATGCTATGGCTAAAAGCGGTTCAACAATCGGATCAAACCCAGCCTTGCGCCAAGCTTCCGCGCTTTCATCTGCCGCTGGACGGGTGCGTGTCATCCAAATTTTAGTCATCAAAGGTGATGCGCCCGCCAACTTCGGCCCGAACGGCTTCGCCCATTTTAAAGCCGAGATCATAGGCCTCAATCGGCGTTGTGACATGCGCTGAGGCCTTATCTGCGACACGCAGAGATCCGTCTTTGGCCAAAATCTCGCCGCGAAGACTTAAAGTCTCGCCCTCAACACGGGCCAAAGCCGCAATGGGCGTCCTGCAATTTCCATCCAATGCCTGTAAAAATGCGCGCTCGGCCGTAATTTCCAATTCAGCGGCGCGGTCATTTAATGGCGCGATCACTGCTTTCAAATCCTCACGATCATTGCGAATTTCTATACCAATGGCCCCTTGCGCAGGGGCAGGCAGCATCACATCTGTCTCAACCGCCTCAGTAATGCGGTCGTCCTGTTCTAAACGGCGCAGCCCCGCACAGGCCAACATGGTGGCATCGCAGGCACCGTCTTCCAGCTTTTGCAGCCGCGTTCCGACATTACCCCGCAAGAGACAAAATTTTAAGTCAGGACGTAAGGTTGCGAGTTGCGCACGGCGACGCAGGCTCGCTGAACCAATCAGCGCGCCCTGTGGCAAATCAGAAATTGATTTATGCTTCACAGATATAAAAGCATCGCGAACATCTGCGCGCGGCAAGATGGCACTCACGACCAAATCCTTATGACCGACCGTCGGGACATCTTTCATAGAATGCACGGCCAGATCGATAGAGCGGTCCAGCAGAGCCAATTCCAATTCACGCGTAAACAGACCTTTGCCGCCAAAATCTTTCAACTCGCCTTTGATTGTGTCGCCACTCGTTTTTAGAATTTTAATGCTCACCTCTTCCTTCGTTCGACCGGAGCTCTCACAGATCAGGCGTTGAACCAGATTTGCTTGGTAAAGGGCCAGCGGTGAACCGCGTGTGCCAATAATGAGCGGAGGTGATTGCATAATGTGGAGTCAGTCCTTAGGTCAGCACCATGGCAAATGCCCTGAAAACAGAGATAAAACAAGACGGCCCACTCACAGTTTTGGGGCTGGAGTCCTCCTGCGATGAAACCGCAGCCAGCGTGTTGCGTCGCCATGCGGATGGACGTGTGGATTTACTGTCCAACATTGTCGCGAGCCAAGATGAAGAACACAGCCCGTTTGGTGGGGTCGTTCCCGAAATTGCGGCGCGCGCCCATATGCGCAAAATCGAATCTATTGTGTCAAAAGCGCTCAAGACCTCCGGCGAAAGCTGGGACGATATTGACGGCATCGCCGCAACGGCGGGGCCCGGCTTAATTGGCGGCGTCATTACAGGGCTGATGGGCGCAAAAGGACTGGCCATGGCTTTGGGTAAGCCTCTGATCGCCGTGAATCATTTGGAGGGCCACGCCCTTTCCCCGCGTCTCACAGAAAGCTGTGCTTTTCCCTATCTCTTACTCTTGGTCTCTGGCGGGCACTCTCAACTCTTGTCTGTAAAGGGACTCGGTAGCTATGAACGTTTGGGCAGCACGGTGGACGACGCGGCAGGTGAAGCCTTTGACAAAACCGCCAAAGTCATGGGACTGGGCTTTCCCGGCGGGCCAAAAGTTCAAAGCTGGGCGGAACGCGGAAATCCTGAAGCTATAAAGCTCCCCCGCCCAATGCTGGGACGAGACCATGCCGACTTTTCCTTCGCAGGATTAAAAACAGCCGTCGCCCGCGCGTGGGAGGCGTCAGATAAATCTGACGCGGCCAAAGCAGATTTGTCTGCGAGTTTTCAACGCGCCATCACCGAGACCATGCTGGACCGCGTTGGCAAAGCCATGGCCCTCTATCGTCAAAGCACGGGAGAGGCCGGGCAAGCCCGTCTTGTTGTAGCGGGTGGTGTGGCGGCCAATACAGAATTACGGGCGGGGTTAAAAAATCTCGCCAAGACGCGTGGTTTCGATTTCATTGCACCGCCTCTCAAATTTTGCGGTGATAATGCCGCAATGATCGCTTTGGCGGGAGCCGAACGTCTGGCCGCAGGTTGGACCGACGGATATGACGCCCCGGCCCGTCCGCGCTGGCCACTGGATAAAGACGCCGCGAAAGCCGCACCAAAATCTGGTTACGGCAAGAAAGGACCAAAGTCATGACGCATTTTCTGATCTATACAGAAGACAAACCCGATAGTTTGGATGTGCGACTGAAGGCACGAGAAGCGCATTTAAATTGGGTCATGAGCGACCCAAAGATAAAACTTATCTCCGCAGGGCCATGGCTGGATGATGCAGGCGATATGCGTGGCAGCCTTTTGATCGTCAGCGCAGAGAGTTTGGAAAGTGTTGAAAATTGGCTCGCAGAAGATCCATATAACAAAGCTGGCCTAACAGCGTTTAAACGCATTCGTCGCTTTAATTGGCTTCTCGGCGCACCAGAATAATCATCATTAAACGCGCGTCGCTCTGATACTCCACCAATCATCTCTTTAAAGCACGCATGCAGAAATGCGCTTTGACAGCAGCTGACCTATCCGCATGAGTGTATAGCAATTCACACCATACAATAGGTATACGCCAAATGGACCTCGTCAGCGATAATGTACTCATTGATCAGGGTCAAAAACGTCCAAGTTTTGACCCGCTTTTCCCGACGCTAGAGGACTTTGAACTGGGCAATCCGAATTCTTGGACCAGAGGCCATCCCCACGCTTTTTACAAAACCATGCGTGAAACGGCGCCTGTCATGTGGACGCCCATGCGAAAGAATATGTCGGGATTTTGGTCCGTCACCGGATATGACGATATTAAATCTGTCGAACTCGCCCCCAAAACCTTTTCCTCTGAACGCGGCAGTATGCTCATCGCTGTGAGCCCCCGCAGTAAATGGCCGGGTGATAAGTTGGTGCCTGCCTCTTTTAATTGTCTGATTAATTTGGACGCGCCCCGCCATATGGAATTGCGCATCCAGCAGAAAGATTTCTTCATTCCAGCCTATGTCGCTAAAGTGCGGGACCGTGTCGCCGCCAAAATAGACTCGCTTTTGGACAATATGGAACGCCAAGGCCCGAAGGTCGATTTTGTAAAACTCTTTTCGCAAGAAGTCCCCATGTTCACCCTGTGTGAAATGCTGGGCGTGGATGAAGTTGATCGTCCAAAGATCATTTATTGGATGCACTATCTGGAAATGGCCGAACAATTCGTCGCGAACCCCATGCGCATGTTATTGCGCAATCCGCTTTTTCCGAGGCGTTTTGCCAAGGCGATCAAAGACATGTTCGCGTATGGCGAAGCGGTCATGGCGGATCGTCGGGCCAATCCGCGCGAGGACTTGCTCACCGTCATTGCACACTCACAACTGGGCGGAGAAGAGTTACCGCAAGAATTTTTAGACGGCTCTTGGCTGCTGATTATCTTTGCTGGTAATGATACGTCACGAAATTCACTCTCGGGAACGATCCGACTGCTGACAGAGTTTCAAGATCAGCGTCAAATGGTGATTGATGATCCCGCCCTCATCCCAAAGATGACACAAGAGGCTTTGCGCCTTGTCAGCCCCGTTCAATATATGCGCCGCACAGCCATGGAGGATACAGAGCTGAACGGTCAAAAAATCGCGAAAGATGAGAAAGTCGTCATGTGGTACGGTGCCGCCAATCGCGATCCGCGCATTTTCCCGAACCCGGAAACTTTCGACATGATGCGGTCCAATGTCGATAAGCATCTTGCTTTTGGTCACGGCGTGCATAAATGTTTGGGCAGCCGCATTGCCCAAATGCAGCTCAGGCTTTCATTTGAAAAAATTCTGGAGCGTTTCCCGCATATCCACTGGACCGGAAAGCAAAAAATCTCGCCGAATATATTGGTTCACGCGATTTCCAGTCTTAGCGTCAATCTATACGGCCCCGACGGAAAACGCCCCACGCAAATTCAGGGTAAGTCCTTTACCTGATCGACACAGGCGGAGATGAGCTTTGACAGCTCTGCCTGCAATGCTGCACCATCATTATCTAAAAGCTCAGGCAGTGTCGGCGCACCAACAGGGGTCTCAGTCGAGACCTCTCTGCATTTTATCGACTCATCATCGCGCTTAATATCCGCCTCCAACATGACTTGATAACGGACCCAATCCTTAGAAAAATATGTCAAACCCCATTTTCGCAAAGATATATCGGCACCCGGCAGGGCCTGCTCTAGCGCATCTTTAGGACTTTTCACGACAGCTGCGTCTAAGAGCGCTTTCACGCGCGCCTGACGTTTAAAAGTTCCTTCTAACCCTCGCTCGCCGCGGACAGATGTTTCGTAATGGAAGATGGCAGGAATAGAACTGGCGCAACTCGTCACAGAGAAGGCGACACAGACGGTCATTGCTTGAGCCCTTAAAAAGACTTTATAATAAGAATTGTAAATCATGCGGTATTTTTCTGGTCTATTTTAACCATAAAATCAAAAACAGAACGATTCTTGCAAGGCTTAGCTCCATATTAACTCTGATCGATTAGATGTCGCGCATAAGTTATGGAGGCTATTGTGGTGAAGTCCAAATCCGTTGCGCGATATTATCCGCGCAAAAACTGTAAACCCATATCACGACGGAATATGCTGAAAGGCTCGGCGGCTCTTTCTGCAATAGGCATTAGTGGCTGCGGCGGATCCTCATCTGCGAGCGTAGATTTTACTGCACCCTCCTCCAGCACACCGACCCCCGCCCCAACGCCGCCAGCACAACCGACCGGAAGTGGTCAACACCCTATTTTTGGAGCAAGCCCTATGACTCGTCGATCTGAAGCCCATTCCCTGCGCACAGCCGCTGCAAATGCGCAAGCTGATAAGAATTACGGCACGCAGGAAACAAATGGCGATGAAGGCCTTTACGCGGATTACCGTGCGAGTTTCACAAAAGCGCTTCCGCATAATGAGCTCGGAGAAGTCGATCTCTCCGCCTATGAGACACTCCTCGGCGCACTCCAAAGCGGACAAAATAGCGAATTTGAAGCCGTCACCATGGGCGGAACGCGTAAACTTGCCAACCCGCAAGGCGCTTATCGGTATGAATTGGTCGGACTCGACTCACATAAGACATTTATGCGACCTGCGCCGGCTTTTGAAAGTGCGGAAACGGCTGCGGAAATGGCCGAGCTCTATTGGAAAGCCCTGTGCCGCGACGTGCCTTTTGCCGATTTCGGAACCAACACAATGGTACAAGCCGCAATTACAGATTTGAACAAATTCTCTGAAACAGTTGGTCCGAAACAAGGTAGAGATGTTACAACAGGCACCATTTTCCGCGGCGAAACACCCGGCGATCTTACCGGCCCCTATATTTCGCAGCTTCTGCTGAAAGACATCCCCTATGGGAACGGAAAAATCGAGCAAACATATGAATGCCCGGCCCCCGGTGATGATTTCATGACAACGGAAGCCGATTGGCTGTCTATTCAGCGCGGCTTCACACCAAACCCGCTCGTCAAAGGCAATCCACGTTACATCAGTGATGCGCGCGCCCTCGGTGAATATGTCCATAAAGATTACAGCTATCAGGCCTATCTAAACGCGGCATTGATCCTGCTCTCTATTCCGGGCAGTGCCGATTTTGATAATATCTATAATACCTCCGTAACACAGGGTGCCTTTACCTCCTTGGGCGGACCGGACGTGCTCGACCTTGTCGCGAAAGCGGGTAATCTGGCCCTGTCCGGCGCGTGGTACCAGAAATGGCTCGTCCACCGCAGATTGCGGCCGGAAGCCTATGGCGGACGCCTGCATAATCAGATCAATGGTGTGAAGGATTACGGCCTGCCCGCAGAGCTGGTCAATTCAGACGCCATTGCGCAGACACATGCGAATTTCGGAACTTACTTCCTGCCACAGGCTTTCCCGGAAGGCTCGCCGACACATCCATCTTATCCAGCCGGACACGCCACAATTGCTGGCGCCTGTGCGACGGTCCTGAAAGCCTTCTTTGAAGAGAGCCTGCCCATTCCAAATCCTGTTGTGGCCAGCCGCACTGGCGATCGATTGGACAGCTATAATGGCAGCGTAACCATTGGTGACGAGATTAATAAGCTCGCCAATAATGTTGCGCTGGGCCGCGATTGGGCGGGTGTGCATTACCGCTCTGACGGGGTGGACGGTCTTTATGTCGGGGAACAACAAGCCATCGGCTTGCTCCAAGATTACAGCCGGACATACCGCGAGCAATTTAACGGCTTTAACCTGACGAAATTCGACGGCACGGCAATCCGGATTTCAAAAGGCGAGATTTTCTAGCCCGAAAAACGCAAAGCGAGGTCAACGGCCTCGCCCTCCCATCTAAAAATAATTGTCGCAGAAGCCGCGATTAGGAATTGGCGCGGCACGCGAAGGTTGATAGCGGTGTCTGTGGAGGACACTGCATGCGCCTGAGTTGGAATGAAATTCGCGTTCGCGCCAAAGCTTTTTCCGAGGAGTGGAAAGACGCCCATTATGAAAAGGGCGAAACACAATCCTTTTATAATGATTTCTTTGAGGTCTTTGGCTTAAAACGCCGCCAAGTCGGGCGCTATGAAGAAGCCGTCAAAGACCTGAAAGGTAATTCGCAATTTATTGATCTGTTCTGGCCCGGCATGTTGATTGTCGAACAGAAAAGCGAAGGCCGCGACCTGACCAAAGCGGAAAGTCAAGCTTTTCGCTATTTCGACCTGCTCAAGGAAGAGCAGCAACCCCGCTATATCATGGTTTGCGATTTCCAGCATTTCCAGCTGCGCGATTTGGCGGACCGCGATGTTTTAGAATTCGACCTGAAAGACCTGCATAAACATGTGCAGAAATTCGGCTTTATGATCGGGGTTGAACGCCGCGAATTTAAAGACCAAGACCCCGTCAATATCAAAGCCTCTGAATTGGTTGGGAAGCTCCATGATGCCTTGGAAGATGGCGGCTTTACGGGGCGCGACCTCGAAATCTTTCTGACGCAAATCGTCTTCTGCCTCTTTGCCGATGATACGGGCGTGTTTCAGCCGAAAGATATTTTCCTGCAATGGTTAGAAGGCCGCACGGCGGAGGACGGGTCAGACCTAGGCCCGAAACTCTCACAATTGTTCCAAACGCTCGACACGCCGGAGGATAAGCGCGGGAAACATCTGGACGAAGACCTCGCCCAATTCCCTTATATTAATGGCCGCCTGTTTGAGCGTCACACCCGCATCCCCAGCTTTGATTCGGATATGCGGCACATTTTGATCGAAGCCTCTCGCTTTGATTGGTCGCCCATTTCGCCTGCGATTTTTGGCTCCCTGTTCCAATCAGTCATGGATAAAGATGAACGCCGGAAAAAAGGCGCGCATTACACGACCGAGAAAAATATCATGAAGGTCATCGGCCCGCTCTTTTTGGATGAACTCTGGGCGGAATTTGACCGCGCCAAAGCCCTGAAACGCGGCAAAACCAATGCGCTGGACAAACTATCGACCAAGCTCGGCCAGCTGACATTTTTTGACCCCGCCTGTGGTTGCGGAAATTTTCTGATTATCGCCTATCGTGAATTACGGCGGTTAGAGATCGAGCTGTTGAAGGAACGGCTAGGCAAAACCACGCTGGAACTGGATGCGTCCATCCTGTCCAATATCGATGTCGACCAATTTTACGGGATAGAGCTGGAAGAATTCCCCGCCCGTATTGCCGAAACCGCTATGTGGATGATGGACCATATCATGAATAATGAGCTGTCCCTCGCCTTCGGCCAAAACTTCGCCCGCATACCTTTGGAGAAGGCGGCGAATATCGTCCATGGCGATGCGCTGGAGATTGACTGGGAAGAGGTCCTGCCCGCTGAAAATTGCGATTATGTGTTCGGGAATCCGCCTTTTATTGGGCAAAGCTATCAAAGCAAAACCCAGCGGGCGCAAATGGCACGCATCATTGACGCCCCAAATGGCAAGGCGGGCTCACTGGATTATGTGGGGGCGTGGTTTATCAAAGCGGGCGCATACATTAATCAAGGTGGAACTGACCCAGCCCATATTGCTTTCGTCTCCACAAATTCTATTACGCAGGGCGAGATGGTCGCCCAACTTTGGCCTATTCTCTTCCAACGCTACCATCTTGAAATCAGTTTCGCCCACCGCACCTTTGAATGGGGCAGCGATGCCAAAGGTAAGGCACATGTTCACTGCGTGATTATCGGATTAAGTCACGAAGTAAACGCGCCAGAATGGAAACGCCTATTTTCGTATGAGAACATCAAAAGCGAGCCAGAGGAAACGCAGCATAAATGGCTTTCGCCCTATCTGTTTGATGCAAGCGGATTGAAAAATAGGCATTTAGTTGTTGAAGATCAATCAACAGCTATCACGCCACGACCAAGGATGTTTAACGGGCCGAAAGCAACAGATGGAGGACACTACATATTCAGAGAGGGTGAGTATGATAGCTTTATAAGCCGTGAGCCGATGGCCAAAGATATACTGAGCCCATTCATCGGAGCGTTAGAATTCATAAGAGGTAAGAAAAGGTGGATTTTAGATTTTCGAGACGTTCCCCCATCTAAAATTCGTCAAATGCCACTTGTACAAGAGCGAATTGCTCTAGTGAGAGATTTTCGAAAAAATAGTAAAAAAACAGCTACACGAAAATTGGCCGCATACCCAACTCAACTTGAAGGTAACACATTTGCAAAAACCACGTCACTGGTTATACCCCAAGTTAGTTCTGAGAGAAGGCACTATGTACCGTTTGGATGGTTAGAACCTCCAACCATTGCCAGCGACAAACTCCGTTTTATAGAAAATGCTGAACTTCATATGTTATCTGTTCTCATCTCCGCAATGCACATGGCATGGATGAGAACAGTTACAGGCCGTATGAAATCGGATTACATGTATTCCATCGGCGTCGTCTACAACACCTTCCCCTGGCCGGACCTTGACGACAAAGCCAAAGCGACCCTGACCCAAACAGGGCAAGCCATTTTGGATGCGCGCGCCGCATGGCCGGAGGCGACTTTGGCGGACCTCTATGACCCTGACGCCATGCCCGCCAATTTGCGCAAAGCCCATCAGGCCAATGACAAAGCGGTGGACCGCCTTTACCGCAAAAAACCCTTTGAAAGTGAGCGGGAGCGGGTGGAGCATCTCTTTATGCTCTATGAAAAACTCTCCGCCCCCGTCCTCGCCGCATCAAAACCCAAACCGCGAAAGCGCAAAGCTAAGTCGATTGAGACGAGTTGATAATAGTCAGAGTATCATATCCCGGAGATAATTTTGAATCCTTAAAGTGGGCGCAACACGATGTCTATTACGAAGCCTTAGACGATATTGTGCGCGGATGTGTATTAACTCGGTTGAAAAGCCGCCAAGTACTAAAGGATTTTGGGGCGTGCGATGTGACAGGTGAGGACGGCAAAATTTTATATGATCATCTTGATTTGCAAGCGTTGCATGACCACATAGCGGCCTATTGGCGCTGGGAAATGAATTTTAAAGATCCACAGCTTGAAGGCGACTTTTTAACAAGGCTCACAAATCAGTGGCGTGTTTGGCTGCAACGCGAAGTCAAAGATTGGATTTATAAGGCTCCGAGTCTCGTCACATCCGTCACTGCCACTTTGCGGGCGCAAGGAATTCCAGCGGTTAGTCAAATCTGTGGTAAAGACGCAGCCTACACGGCGTCGCTGCTTTATCCCATTTCCGACAAAGGCAACTAACCATGTCTTCACACGTATCATCCCCATGACACCATCGACACTCCCCTTTTCCACCCTCCTCATCTGTTACGGTTTTACCGTGCTCGCCTTTTTCGTCATCGACATGGTGTGGCTCGCCGGGGTGGCGAAGTCTTTTTATGCGTCGCAGCTGGGTGATATGATGCGCAGCCCGCCCAAATGGGGCGTCGCGATTGCGTTTTACCTGATTTACATTGTCGGGATTGTTTTCTTTGCGAGCCGGTTTGGTCTGGCCTCCTCTGATGGGTTAGGGGGGTCCATCAAGACAGCCGCGCTTTACGGGGCGGCGTTCGGGTTTTTCTGTTACGCGACCTATGATTTGACGAACCTCGCCACGCTAAAGGGTTGGCCGCCGAAAATGGTGGTCGTCGATATTATCTGGGGCACCATCCTGACCGGGTCCTGCGCCGCGATTGGGGTTTGGTTGACGCAATTGGTGGTCAAATAAAAAGCCGCCCTGTGCATTGTGTAAATGCACAAGGCGGCTGATCACATTCAGTTTTGGGTCGGACGGATTACTTTCCGTCGACAATATAGGCGAAGACTTCGTAATCGCCGACACGCAAATTACTCAGACCCGCATTGTCAAGCGAGATAAATAAAGTCGGTGTGAGCGGCACGCGGTCCGGTCCGTCCACGACGAGCTCATACTCTCCGCTGCTCGGCAAGGTGAAGTCGAAAATCAGCGGTTCACGCCCTTCAAAGGTCAACTGATTG
>CAZBDT010000013.1:9511-30465 GCA_964490745.1 uncultured Algimonas sp. | reverse complement strand
CAAACTCTGGATGCCATCCAAACAGAATTCGGCACGTTACCTTCAGACATTTCGAAATAAATTTCAGCGGCATTGGCAACGCGCCTAACATGCTCTCCTGCATAGGCAATATCTAGGATCACAACATCTCTGGGAAAACCCTGCGCTTCGTAATTTGTTTCGGTTGTAAGCTCACGCTCTTCCAAACCATTTAGAAGGATAGAGGCTGCGGATTGCATTCTCTTGCGGGATGTTTTGGCCGCAAAACCTTTAGAACGAAACGCCGCGTAGAGTTTGCTGGCAGCCCTTAAGACAATATTTTTCTCCGCAGGCGCCTCTGTCTTTACGGCAACAGGAGACGCCATTTCGGTCATATCGACCGTTGCACAGCCTGAGGCGATTAAAGCCACAGCCGTCACAGTTATCATACGAATTTTAAAATTCATAAGTCCCTACAAAATTTAACCCTAAGCACAGAGCATGTTTGTTCCGCCCTATATGCTTTTGTCTTAACCCCATATACTAAATCAAACCTGAACCGTGACAGAATAATCCATTACGAAACAGTCACTTTATGGACAATTGATCTGATCTCAAACTCAACCCGCAAATAAAGGCGCGATCCATCGCGCCCACGTCCCGAAGAACAACACAATCCCCATAAAGAATGGCGCGATGAAACGTACGAAGATGAGGATAAATCTGCCTAACGCTTCACCAGGACCTGACAATTCTTCAGACAATATGGCTTTGTTCAAACGCCAGCCCGTAAAGAGAACAATCAGGAGCGCGGAGAGCGGCGCAAGAATTGGCCCTGCCAATCCACCATCTAAGAAGTCCATAAATTCAAGACTGTAAAGTGAGAATAAACCTAATGCCATAATCGCAGCACCGGTAATCCAAGCCGCCTTTGCCTTGGTCAATTTCGCTTTCTCCGCGAGGTAAGCCACGGAAGGTTCGAGCAATGAAACCGATGACGTTACAGCCGCAAAGAAGGCCAAGAAGAAGAACGCTGCCCCAATAAACATACCACCCGGCGCATTTGACATCGCCGTGGGAAGTGTTGTGAAGAAAATACCGGCTCCGGCTTCAAAGTCGAGATCATTGGCAAAGACGACCGGGAAAATAGCTAGACCCGCAATGATCGCAACACATGTATCGACCAGCGATACGGTCACGGCGGACTTAGGAATAGACACGTCACGCGGCAAGTAAGAGCCATATGTGATCATAATGGCGTTACCAATACCAATGGAGAAACAGGCTTGCCCCAACGCGCTTTGCGCAACTTCAGGGGTGATCTTGCTGAAGTCCGGCGTGAACATAAAGGCGAAAGCATCAGCTGTGCCGCCACTGCTCATGGAAGAAATGATCGAGTAAGCCGCCAAGCCTATCAAAAGAAGAAAGAAAATCGGCATCAACAGGCGCGCTGCGAGCTCAATCCCTTTATTGACACCTCTGGCCACCAACCAAATCGTAACGAGACCGAAGAATAAGAACCAAGGTAGAACTTGCTTCGTCGGATTGTCCGTCATGATCCCGAATTGCTGCGCAATTTCATCCGCGGGCATGCCCGCAAATGTACCGAACAAGAATTTTGGAATATACGCCAACACCCATGCCGCCACGACGCAGTAAAAACTGACGATCAGGAATGAGGCAATCATCCCGAACCACGCGCCACTACTCCAGAGTTTTGAAACACCTGAACGCTCTGCCAGATCATTATTGGACCCGACGGCTGACGCCGCATTCCCCGCACGACCAATGATATACTCACTCATCAGGACAGGTATACCGACAAAGACAATACAGGCGATATAAATCGTTAAGAACGCCGCCCCGCCATTTGTGCCGAGTTCTGCTGAGAACCGCCACAGATTGCCGAGACCTACGGAACTTCCCACCGCAGCCATGATAAATGCAAAGCGTGACGACCATTGAGCGGTCCCGCGTTCCACTGGAATGCTTGCCATTCGTTCCCCCTAACAGAAAGCCAATCGTTATCGGCCTTAGCTCTTGCATTAACGCCTATAGGGATAGGGTCAAGTCACTCACAGTTTTAGACTCACCTGTCACGCGTAAAAGCGGAATAGCGCAGACGAAGCGAACGCAACTTTACTTAAAGCTCTCACTCAGACCGTGGAAGCTCGACACCGCGATATAAATGCGAAGACAAGATCAAACCAAAGCCCCCCATCACGGCCAAAATCACGGTTCCACCATAAGAAATGAGTGGGAGCGGAACGCCAACAACTGGCACTAATCCCATGACCATACCGAGATTAATGAAGATATAGAGGGTAAAGGTCGTCGTAAGGCCCAGTATTAGCAGCTTTGAAAAGATTTCTTTGCACATCAAAGACAACCAAATGCACACTCCAATCACGGCCGTATAAAGACCCATTGTGAGTAACCCGCCGATCAGGCCAAATTCTTCTCCAATCACGGTAAAGATGAAATCCGTTCGGTTTTCGGGCACATATTCACCCTGTCGCTGCGTCCCACGCATAAAACCTTTGCCATTCACACCGCCACTCCCAAGCGCAATTTTTGACTGTGTGATATGATAGCTGGCACCCGCAGGATCCCTTGACGGATCTAGGAAGGTCAGGACACGCTCCTGTTGATATGGCTTTAGCCCAAATCTGAAAAAAAGCGGGATTGCAACAATAGCGAAAAGGCTCGCAAAACCGATCACGCGTAGCGATATCCCAGCCAAATAAACCATCGCAACACCTGTCATGACCAGCAAAAGCGTGGTGCCCAAATCAGGCTGACGCAAAATCAACATAGCCGGCAGGGCAATAAGAATCAGAGCGCCCAAAAGGCCGAAAATATGACTAATTCTGTGAGACGGAAGGTCATGATAATATCTGGCCAGCGCTAAAACGATAATTGGCTTCATAACCTCAGAGGGCTGCAAGCGCATTACCCCAAGATCAAGCCAACGTACGGAACCATTCACCTCAAGACCAATAAACTCAACAGCAATCAAAAGCACTAATCCAATCGCATAAGCCGGATAGGCCAAGCGATACCAGAAACGGATATCGATTAATGCAACGATCAGCATGACCAATCCGCCAAATCCGATTCGAACTAAATGTTGAAGAGCACCATAGCGCCAAACCCCATCCGTCGCGGCGTAGATCATGATGACGCCCACGGCCCCCACAACAGCGACGAGTGTTGGCAGCAACCAGTTTATCTCAAATAATTTCGTCGTGATTGAGCCGCCCGACGACGGAAGAGCGCCGCGAAAGCTACCACCGCGCGAAATCATTAGTTCAATGCTCCAGCGTCAGTCTCATCGACCCCAGCTAAGCCGTCACGACGCAAAGCTTCACCCAGGACGGCCCGGCTGATATCGGCTGCTCGTTTTGCGCCTGACCCGCCATGCTCGACAATCGTACCAACCGCAAAACGCGGACGATCATAAGGGGCGTAACCCACAAAAATAGAATGGTCTCGAAGTCTCCAAGGGAGACGTTCATTTCTTCGAACACCCGTTTGGCGCTCAGCACGGCTGATGCCCCTGACCTGACCTGTGCCCGTTTTTCCCGCCATTTCTATACCGCCAAAAGCAATATCTGACCCAAATGGATTTGGACGATAGGCCGTTCCACCCACCTCAGACGTCACAGACCACATAGCATCTCTGACATAAGCGAGATGCGCAGGATCGAAATCAAGCGGTTCAAAACGCGGTAGAGTCTGCCCAATAATCAAATTCGGTACGACCGCATTTGTTGCATTTGCGATGCGCGCTGTCATCGTCGCCAATTGCAAGGGCGTCGCAAGGACAAAACCTTGACCTATTGAGGCATTCAGCGTGTCACCTGTACGCCATCCTGTTCCCAATCTTTCGCGTTTCCAGCTTTCCGTCGGCACAATTCCCGCGATCGACCCACGTATGGAGATATCATATACTTCCCCTAAACCCAGACGCCGCGCGACATCAGCTATTGGATCGATGCCAATCTCTTGGGAAATATCATAAAAATACGTGTCACAACTAAACTTCAAAGCATCACGCATATCGACTTTGCCATGACCCTGACGCTTCCAACAGTGGAAGTATCGGTTGCCTAATCGGACTTTTCCGACACAGTTTACGGACTTTTTAGGATCGATCAAACCGGATTCCAACGCCGCCAACATGACAACCATTTTAAAGGTCGAGGCCGGAGGATACCCCCCCGCAATCGCTTTATTATATTGCGGGCGTTTGGGATCATTATTCATACGATCCATGGCCGCCTGCGTCAGTCCAGAGACAAATTGATTAGCGTCAAAACTCGGCATAGAGAGCAAGACTCTCAATTCCCCTGTAATCACATCAATCAGGCATACGCCGCCACTGTCATCCCCTTCATCCTCTGTCGCGAATTGCTTAGCGGCAAATTCTTGTAATTCCGAATCTATGGTCAACCAGACATCTTTTCCCGGTGTAGCACGTGTTTCCGGGTCCGGCCATTCTCGCACAATCCGCCCACGCGCATTCACCTCTACCTTCAACTGTCCTGAAGACCCGCGAAGCGTCTTTTCCTCTGCAGCTTCAATACCGGTCTTGCCAATCCGAAACGTCGGTTGCTTCAAAAGCGGATCCTCATCGGCCTCAATATCTCTTTGGCTGGCACGACCAATATATCCCAGCACATGAGAGAAAACACCGTTTTCTGGATAAGCCCGCCCCTGCCCTGCTTCGGAAACAATTCCCGGCAAGGCATGAAGGCGCATATTCACGGCGCTGAAAGTTTCCCAATCAACATTATCTTTCACCAAGATCGGAACAAATTTTGGGTTCTGACGAATATCTTTTAATATACGTTCTCGCTGTCTCTCGGAAATCGGACTAATATTGGATACCCGATCCAGTGTTTTTTCAATTTCTTTCGTCCGCTCGGGGATCATGACCAATCGATAATTTTGCCGATTACGGGCCAAAGGCAGACCAAAACGATCACGAATTTCCCCGCGTTCAGGCAGAAGCATATTAAAATTAAAGCGGTTATTGTCCGAGAGCGTACGATAGTTCTCAGCCTGTAAAACTTGCAATTGGTATAATCGTGCGCCGAGGACACCATAAACGCCCAGACCACCTGCGGCTAGAATAGCCGTGCGCCTCGTTACGATATTTTTGTCAAAACTGTTCTGGTTATAAATCGAAGGCATATTATCTATATCTGTCTTCAAGGTCGCCAAATAACCTCGAAAGGCCTCCACGTAGCACTAGGATAAAAGGCAAACATATCGTGGCCAGAATCATTTGACGTCCTATGACTTTAAAATCAGGCAAAATTCCAAAAACGAAATAGCCTGCGCCGCATATCACGCACAGGGCGAGGCCACATATTGCCAACCATACCAGAAAAAACCTCAATGCTGAGTAAGGCGACTCTCGCGTCTCAGGCCTTAGAAACCCCCAAACCAGGACAAAGATCAAGGCCCACTGACCGAGTATGGCGCCACCCGCCCAATCGGTGAAGAGACCTAAAAAAAAGACGAGACCTAATGATATCAGTGTATTAGCTTGTCGAGGCCACATGGACAGAACGAGCAAAGGTAAGAAACCAAAGCTCATCCAAGCCCCAAAAAAATTCATCCCCGTAATCGAAATTGCACTCGCTAGAAACAAAGCGAGAGATGCAGTCAGCGCAGGAAATATTTTCCGCTGTGGGACCTGAACATCTAAAAATGTCATGGCGCGCCCCCTATTTCTGACTCAGATTTTACTTCAGGTGGCGGCTTTAATTTTTTGAATGGCGAAACCCAAACCCAATCCGTGGGTGCAGATTGACTGGACAAGCTCACGCGTAACTCCCCCGCTTCGCCTTGGATCACTTTACCCACATCTAAACCCCGAGGTAAAAACCCATCATCTCCTGATGTAATAACACGATCCCCTAAGGACCAGTTTTCCGGCTGATTGATAAATGATAGCTTTGGATTATCGGAATTATCGCCAGCTAAAATAGCGGTCGCATTAGACTGAGAAGACGCAACAGCAATTCGACTATTCAAATCTGAAATCCTCAAGACGCGCGTCGTGTTCGGCCCAGCATTAATCACATGACCAACCAATCCATTAATTGACATAACAGGGTTTCCGATTGTCACGCCGTCATCGGAGCCGACATTCAGCAATAGAGACCGAACAAACGGACCGCCAGTTTCTCCAACCGCACGAGCAGAAATTTTCTGCAAAGGGATTTCAGTTTCCGTATCCACGCCCAGAATAGACTCATATCGCGCAACTTTCGCTGCCAGATTATCATACCGCGCTTGCTTTTCACGTAATGTAGCAATTTCCTGCTTTAACTGCTGATTGTCAGCAAACGCCATTCGTCGCGCCGATATATCAGAAAAATAACCCTCAACCACACTGAGTGGCGCGCGCAAAGCATTTGCAAGAGGCGCAGCCGTTTCTTGAGCTGCTATTTCTAAGGTAGATCCACTACGATCAGCTCCGCGCTGTACACTTATGATAGCAACGGAGATTAAAACAGCGAATGGAAGCGCGATGCGGGTTATCCCTCCATTCGGATGTTCCCTACCGCGCATGTCAAATTCCCCGCATTAAAATTTCAGGACTAAACGCCCGCTTCGAGGACGACTTTCCATTTTTTGAGATTTTCAACGACTGTACCTGAGCCGCGCACAACGCAAGACAATGGATCATCCGCAATAGAAACCGGAAGGCCTGTGCGTTCACGCAGCTCAATATCCAGATTTCTCAAAAGCGCGCCGCCACCAGTTAACATGATACCTTTATCGACAATATCCGCTGCGAGTTCAGGCGGAGTGGCTTCCAAAGCCAATTTGACAGCCTCTACAATTTGTTCAACGGGCTCTTCCAAGCTTTCCGCGATCATAGCTTCATTAATCGCAATCTCACGTGGGACGCCATTCATTAGATCGCGCCCTTTGATCTGCACCGTCATGCCTTCGCCGTCCTCTGGCGTCATGGCTGTGCCGATTTCTTTTTTGACCCGCTCAGCACTCATTTCACCCAACAACAGGTTCGTCGTGCGGCGGACATATTGGATAATCGCATCGTCCATCTTATCCCCACCGACCCGAACGGATCTGGAATAGACCATACCATCCAGAGACAGAACGGCAATTTCAGTTGTCCCGCCGCCAATATCGACGACCATAGACCCGCTGGGTTCATGGATTGGAAGACCGGCCCCCAATGCGGCGGCCATAGGTTCATAGACGATGTAGACTTTCGATGCCCCGGCTTGCTGAGCAGATTGATAAATCGCACGCTTTTCAACGGCTGTCGCACCAGCCGGCACGCAAATAACAACTTTCGTTCCCAACCACCGTGGCTTCTTCTTATTCACCTTCTGGATGAAATGTTTGATCATGGCTTCCGCTACTTCGAAATCCGCAATCACGCCATCTTTCATCGGACGAATGGCTTCTATATTTCCGGGCGTGCGACCCAACATCATACGCGCATCTTCACCCACCGCATGGACAACTTTCCGTCCGTTACGAACAGAATAAGCCACCACAGAGGGTTCGTTCAAAACGATGTCCCTGCCCTTTGCATAGATCAGCGTATTTGCAGTTCCCAAATCAATGGCGAGATCTGTTGAAAATTTGTCGAAGATAGACATGGTCAATCCGGTTCATGGGGCCGCAAATTTTGCACCGAAAAAACGCAGCCTGATTAAATATAGTGAATCAGTAGTTACCGACACCCTCACCTATGAAACCAATATTAACCTTTGCCTAATTTGCAAGCAAACGGGTCGTTTAATGCGCAAAAACACTGTATTTTCTTACGCTAGAGACGCGAACGTGCCTCTAATCGTTTTCTAGCTAACCTTGAGAGCAAGATCGCAAGACCCGCCAGGCCCGCAAAAAATAGCGCCATTAAACTTCCTGAGAAGCTAGAGATCACGCCCTGACTTATGAGGCAGATAATCATTATTTTAGGTACAATACCAAGAGCCGTCCCGGCAACGAAGTGCCAAAATTTCATTCGTGAAACACCAGCTGCCAAATTCACCAATATGGCAGGCCCCGTCGGCACCAATCTCACTACCAAGCTTGTCATAAAACCGTTCTTTCTGACGGCGGCAGATAGCTTCTGCACGAGCTCTCCATCTATGCGGCGAAGTCTTTCAGCGCCCACAAAATGCCCGATGGCAAAACCTAAAATGGCCGCGGCAAGACTCCCCACCCACGACAAAGCCCCGCCCTCCCAGACACCAAAAGCCAAAACCGTGCCTGTAATTAACATCCATTGCGGCGCACCAATAAATGCCAAGGCACAAAAAAGAAGAATGGTCACAGGTATAGCCCATGGCGAGTCTGACAAGCTTCGCATCATTTCAAAAAATTCAGCCTGATCGATATTGAAAATGCGTTGCGCAATGATCACCAGAATGACAGGCACCAGCACACTCCCCATCAACCAAAATATGGATCGCTTACTCAAAACGAGAGACCTCTAATTTGCGCCAAAAACGCATCTTGATCTTGCGTTGTCTCTAAAAACTCACCTTTGGGCGGCTGATTTCTAAACCATGTCATTTGCCGTTTGGCAAAACGGCGGCTTTCGCGTTTCGCATCTTCTACGGCCTCATCCAATGATCCTGCGCCTTCGAAAAAACGTTTCAGTTGACGCAAACCAATGGCTTTCATGACAGGCAAACTGTTATCGTAGTTCTTGGCAAACACCGCTTTGGCCTCCTCCAATCCGCCAGCGCGCAGCATCTCGTCATAGCGTGCATTGATGCGAGCATAGAGCTTTTCGCGCGGTGGAGTCAGGACACAAAACCTTGCAAAGCGTGTTGGGATGAGCGGGTGCGTCTCCGCTTGCCATGTTGAGATCGGCCGCCCTGTTCCGCTAGCCACATTCACTATGCGTTGGAGGCGTTGCGGATCGTGACCTAAGACGCGGTCTGCAGCTACAGGATCTAAGCGCTCTGCGGTTTGACGAAGTGCCTCAATGCCCTCACGCTCCAAGAGCTCAGCCGTGTCTTGGCGGAGCTGATCCGGAATAGTCGGAATATCGGCCATGCCGATCAAGAGCGCGCGAAAATAAAGCCCCGTACCGCCCACCAAAATTGGCGTTTTTCCACGCACAAGGCAGTCTAGTATAACGGGCTCAACTTCGCTCAACCACGCCCCCGTGGAGTAACGCACATCTCCCGATAAATGCCCGAACAGATGATGCGGGACCTCACCCATCTCTTTCTCCGTGGGACGGGCCGATAAGACGTGCAAATCGGCATAAACTTGAAGCGCATCCGCATTGATAATTTCGCCGTCCATCGCCTCTGCGACACGCAGTGCATAAGCGCTTTTTCCGCTGGCCGTTGGGCCTGCTATGCAAATGACAGGTTGCATGTCGCGCCGTCCCCCTAGGGGCGGTTAGCTCGTCGGATTCACAGCGTAGAAAATATAATTTCCACCGCGATTAATCAGCAAAGTGACAGGCTCATCGGTTTCTGCTGCCGCCTCCATCGCTTCAGCAAATTCGGCAGGTGTCGAAATGGGCTCAAATCCAACTTCCTCGATAATATCGCCTTTCAGAATTTTTCCGCTTGCCGTCGCACGCTTATCGACTTTGACGACGCGGACGCCTTTTATGTCATCGTCAATGCGGTTTCTGTCGCGAACATCCGCGCTTAGTGCCTCAACGGAAATACCCGCAACGGAGCGTTCAGCATTTCCGGCCTCAACTTCGCGCCGGATTTTTTCTTCGTCTGTGAGCTTTTCTTCTAAACGCTCAATCGTAATGGTCAGCTTTTTGCGCTTTTTCTTACGCAAGATTTCAATCTCAACAGGCTTATCAATCTCGCTCTCAGCGATCATGCGTGAAAGCAAACGTGAGGCTTCCAGCGGCTTCCCGCCAATCGACAGGATCAGGTCGCCTCGCTGTAATCCGCCCTTATCTGCCGGACTATCCTCGACAACGGACCGGACGAGCGCGCCTTGGGCTTTCTCCAAACCATAACTGCGGGCAATCGCATTTGTAACAGCTTGCGGACGTACGCCGAGATAGCCGCGACGCGTTTCGCCAAATTCTATGAGTTGTGCCGCAATAGATTGGGCTAGGTCGGCGGGCACGGAAAAGCTGATTCCGACACTGCCCCCTGTAGGTGAGAGGATAGCCGTATTCACGCCAATGACTTCGCCGTCCATATTAAACAGCGGCCCACCGGAGTTCCCTTTATTGATCGCAACATCTGTTTGAATGAAATCATCATAGCTACCGGAGGAAATATCGCGGTTACGCGCAGAGATAATACCGGCAGCGACGGAGCCAGAATAGCCAAACGGATTCCCAATCGCTATAACCCATTCACCGACTTCAGCGGTATCACTATCGCCCCACGGTACAGCGGGAATATCGCCGCCAGTCTCAATCTTCAAAACGGCGATATCTGTGGCTGGATCACGACCGATCAACTCGGCCTCAAATGTATCTCCATTGGGGAAAGATACTTCGATAAGGTCAGCATCTTCAATAACGTGGTTATTAGTAACGATATGACCTTCATCGTCGATTACAAAACCGGAGCCGAGCGATTTACTTACGCGGCCATCACGGTCATTTCGCCCGCCAAAGAAATCATTAAACCGCTCCAACGGAGAGCCGTCCTCGAAGGGTTTAGCCTGCGACGTATCAATTTCTATCGTCTGCGCCGTTGAGATATTCACAACAGAAGGAGACAAGCGTTTTGCCAGTTCTGTAAACCCATCTGGCGTCCGCGCATCGGTGAATTGCGGCGTCACAGCAACGGCTGTTACGGCAAAGATAAGGGAAAGAGCGGCGGAACGAAGCAATGTCATAGTTTCACACTAGCGATATGAAGCGCGCTGCCAAGTCTTTCACTGCGCGAACTCACTTACATTTGCGTCATTCTTTGACAGAAGATCATTGCAAAATGAGTTTTGTCCCGATCATGAACACGCAAGTGCCGATAAAAACCGCGACAGCCCCGCCAATATGCAAGTCACGATCCGTGACCTGCCGCATCATCTCATCATAGGCGCGGCGCATGGCTGTGGGCGCCATCGCCCACATCAGCCCTTCAATCAGAATAAACCCGCCAATCGCGACGAGGATAATGCCGCCCATGATACAGTCCTAGCGACGCTTACCGCCCTGCCCGCGATCATTTTCAAGGTAGCTCAAAAGATCGGAGTCAGGACCGAGGACATAGCTGGTATTCGTGCCAAAGCCGTTTCTGAGCGCTTCCATCGAACGATAAAACTCGAAGAAGTCAGGATCAGCATTATAGGCTTCCGCATAGATGCGGTTCTGCTCCGAGTCGCCCTCGGCCTTTATCAGCTCAGCTTGTTTCTGCGCATTGGCGATTGTGATGTCTTTCGTCTTTTGCGCTTCCGCGAGAATTTGTTGGGCCTGACGTGAACCATCACCGAGATTACGGTTCGTTTCCTCATTCCGGTCAGCAATCATGCGTTGGAAGACTTGCTGCTCAACGGTTTCCGGCAGGTCCGCGCGCATGATCCGCACATCGATGAAGGTCACACCAAAATTACCTTGTGAGGCTCGGATATTGGCACGATCTAAAATCTCTTTCATGAGTTTGGCGCGTTGACCTGAAATGATTTCCTGCGACGGCACACTCGCCAAAGTATCACGCAAGAGTGAGTCCAAAATACCCGTCATCTGCGCTTCGGCAATGCGGCGCGTGTTAAAGCGCTCATAGAACTTTTGAACATCCGTAATCCGGTAGCGCAGAAACGCATCCACATTCAAACGTTCTTGGTCAGACGCCAAGATAAGCTGGGGCAAGAGATCGAGCTCTAAATTTTTACGGTCATATTCCCGCACGGTTTCGATGAGTGGGATTTTGAACTTCAGCCCAGCATCCTCTTCTTGGCCATAGGCATTTTCCGTTTTGATCGGATTTCCGAAGCGCAAGACAAGGGACTGTTCATCCTCACGCACAGTGTAAGCTGAGAGGTAAATAATGAGCGCGAGCGCCGCCAATGGCAGAAAAACTGCGAATGGATTTAGGTTTTTCATTGTGAACCTCCACGCTTAAGTTCGTTGAGTGGGAGATAAGGGACTGCGCCTGATCCGGCTTCCCCGTCCAAAATAATTTTATCGGCGTCGCGATACACTTCTTCCAGTGTTTCGAGATATATTCTGCGACGGGTCACTTGGGGGGCCTTCTCATACTCTTCATAAACGGCGAGGAAACGTTCCGCCTCACCTTGTGAGATTGCAATCACCTGATCACGATAGGCTTCGGCTTCCTGCAGGATCGCCGCCGCGCGACCTTCGGCCTCCAGTGTGACTTTGTTAAATTCAGCGCGGGCCTGATTGACTTCGGCTTCGGCTTCCTGAGCCGAGGCGACAACACGGTCAAAGGCTTCCAAAACTTCGCCTTCGGGCGGGTCGGTTTTCTGGAACTGCACGTCAACAACTTCAACACCCGCCTGATATTCATCTAGCAGCGTTTGCAATTGGGATCTGACGGTAGAGATTAACTGTGCACGTTCCGTTGTAATAATGTCGTCTAGCTCGTTCATACCGATGACTTCACGCACCACAGATTCAGCAGTCGCTTTGACGGTCTCATTCGGGTCTTCAATCTCGAAAAGGAAGTCGCTTAATCCGCCTTCCGGTTTAATGACGTAAAGAACCTTAAACTCTAGGTCGACGATATTTTCATCGCCGGTAATCATCAAGCTTTCATCATTATTGATACCAACAGTGATCTCACGCTGGTCCGTTACATCTTCAACAATTTTTGTCTCGATCGGGTAAGGGAGCTTGAAGTTCAAACCCGGCCCCGCTGTTCGCACATAATCGCCGAAACGAAGAATAGCGGCTTGCTGGTTACCTTGGACTGTAAAGACAGAGGTTAGCAATAAGAGGACCAACGGAACCAAAACAAATGCCCAAGGCGGAATATTAAATTCCGGCAGCTGTGCATTTCCACCGCCGCCATTACCTCCGCCGCCTGTGCGGGTTTTGAAACCTTGAATGACATTATCTCGCGTTGGGCGCTGAGGCCGATTTGGACGTTGACCGCCGCCATTGCCCCAAGGCGAGTTACCGCCACCTTTACCGCCATTATTGCCAGAGCCCGGCTTTTGCCCCCATGGACTATTCTTATCCGACATGTCGTCTCCGAAAATTTGATTTAGCGATGATGTGGCGTGACCCGCATCAGGTTTCAAGATGCATACGTGCAAAGAAGCTTAAGAGACGCGGTCAAAGACTGCGACATCAAAGTTAAATTGATCTTTTGGTCCTTTTTGAGGCCCGCTCGACTGCGTGAGAGTCCATTTACCCGAATCTATTACGGGAAAAACGGCATCGCCTTCAACCGATGCATCCACCCGAGTCACGTATAATCTATCACAATGTGGTAGAAGCGTCGCATAAAGCTGCGCGCCGCCGATCAGCATAATCTCGTCAACGCCCGCCGCGCCCGCCAATTCATATCCGGCACCAATCATCTCATTCATATCCGTGAAGACCTGCGCGCCTTTGGCTTCATATTCGGCATTGCGGGTCAAAACTAAATTGGGTCGCCCCGGCAACGGGAAAGGCAAGCTCTCCCACGTCTTGCGACCCATTAGACACGGCTTGCCCAAGGTCACTTTTTTGAAATGTTTCAAATCAGTCGGCAGACGCCACGGCAGATCGCCCTCTCGTCCAATGACACGATTTCGGTCCATCGCGACGATGGCGCAAAGTTTAGGATTCGTAGACATGGGCGCGGGCCTAGCCTAAACCGCATAGCTATGTCGACCTTAACACGAAAATCGCGCTGGCGTTTTGGCCTCCCTCTCATGACGCTGGTTTATGTGGCGCTCATCCCTTTCATCAATTGGTCATTTACATGGGCGCCTATGTGGGAGGTTTTGCCGGGCTGGGCGTTTAATCCCGTCACCATCGTCACAGGCCTCGTCCTCGTCGTGCGGGATTTTGCGCAGCGCGAAGTCGGCCATTATGTCCTGATCGCCATGGCGATTGCGTTGCTCTTAACCGCCTGGGCTGCGGGGCCCGAACTGGCTCTTGCGAGTGGAGGCGCTTTCGCGATTGCTGAGATAGTGGATTGGGCGCTTTTCACCTTTACCAAATATCGTCTCTCAACCCGCGTTTTGCTCTCTTCGGCGATTGCCGCGCCTCTGGATACGACGATCTTCCTCTACGGCGCAGAGATGATCCGTCCTGACCAGCTGACAGGCCCGAATATTACCATGAGCATACTCGGCAAAATGGTCGGAGCCATTGTGATTTGGTGGATCATCCGGCGGCGTTTTGAAGAGAAATCCCCAAAAGCCGCCAACGATTAGAGCCTATTCGTTAAACAGCTCCAAAGTCCCCGCTGTCATCGCCTGCACCCCGAGCTTCAACGCCTCTTCCGGTTGCGGGGCAAAGAATGGGGAATGATTGCCGGGTGGCAATTCGCCCTCACCCGCTTTCGCTGCCGCAAAAGCTTTCGGCTCTGCGCCCCCCGTCCAGAAAATCAGCGTCTTTATATCGCGGTCATAACGGTGATAACGTGAGAAATCCTCGCCGCCCATGCTCGGCGGCTGGGTGATGACTTTATCCTCACCGATAGAGCTGCCAATCGCCGCCATAACGCGCTCAGTCATTTCCGGATCATTATAAGTCGACGGCGTGTAGTCACTTTGGATCGTAATTTCGGGCATTAGCTCTTCAGGTATTCCGGCAGACAAGGCTTGCGAGAGCGTGATCCGCTCAATCCCGTCGAGGAGTGTTTTGCGCACCGCGTCATCATAAGACCGAACCGTTAGTTGCAACTTCGCTTCATCCGGGATGATATTATGCACAAATCCGGCTTGGAAACTGCCGACGGTCACGACGCCTGCGTCGAGCGGGTTGACCTCGCGCGACACCAAAGTCTGCAAGGCATTGACGATCTGCGCGCCTAACACGATGGGGTCTTTGCCCATATGCGGCGCAGAACCATGCGCGCCGACGCCATTGATCGTAATGTCAACGCTGTCGACATTGGCGAGCGCATAGCCGGAGGTATAGCTGATCACGCCCGCAGGCGCCCAGCCCGATGTGTGGGTCGCGAGGACATAATCCGGTTTTGGGAAATTCTCGAATAGGCCGTCTTCCAACATCGCCATCGCGCCGAGGCCGAGTTCTTCGGCGGGTTGACCGATCAACACCAAAGTCCCCGACCAGTCGTCTTTCCGCTCGACCAATTGCCGCGCCGCCCCGATCAGAATGGCGACATGGCTGTCATGAGCGCAGGCATGCATGACGGGAACCTCTTCCCCGCGATAGCTCTGCGACATAACTTTGGACTCATAAGGCAGGCCTGTTTTCTCCTCCAGCGGCAGCGCGTCCATATCGGCGCGCAACATCACGGTCGGCCCATCGCCATTTTTCATCACCGCAACAACGCCGTAACCACCGACATCCTCGTAAAGCTTACCGACATCACCCTTGATTTTCTCTTTCACCCAATCATCGCCGACCCGCTCTGTGACCTCAAAGCCGAGGTCAGCAAGTTCTTTCGCCAACATGGATGAGGTATTGACTTCTTTCAGAGCAAGCTCAGGATTTTCATGCAGGTTTTTGTAAATGTCGAAGACATAGTCGTAGTCCCCCGTAACAGCCTCGGTCAGATCAGCATCAGCCGCGAAGGCGGGAGTCGCTAGGGCGAGAATAGCGGCGGTCGTGAAAAATTTGGTCATAAAAATCTCCTCATCTTTTTTTAGGTGACGCAGATTGCCGATGGAGGCAAGAGAGGGATTAATTTTTTGAATCGATTACTGGCTTATTGGACGACATGATAAAAACAACATCGAACAAAAAAATGATCATTGAACGAAACCTTCAACTCTGGCGTTACAGCCCGAGCTTCTCCCGTCTATTGCTTTTAGCAAATAAAGAAAATGTACACGAGGATAGACTCGCCATTGTTTTTCAGGGGACAGAACAAATCCAATTACCGACTTATTTCTTCTGCAAAACAATAGGCGTCCAGCAAACGGATTCAGAGAAAAAGAAATTCGTCCTCATTTCCTCAGACGCGTCATATGAAATCACAGCTTTGCGGATCGACCTCTCAAGAGATAAGTTAGATTTCGATGCTCCAATTCCACTTTTTGATGATTTTTTTTAAGGTGACCTAAACCGCAACCTTCCCGGCGATATGCGGATGCGCTTTATATCCCAACACCTTCACATCCTCATAGGAAAATCCATCGATTTCAGTGACATCCGGATTTAGCTTCAATCGCGGCAACGGCATTGGCTCTCTAGTCAACTGCAATTTCACCTGTTCGAAATGGTTCGAGTAGATATGGGCGTCCCCGAAGGTGTGAACGAAATCGCCGACCTCCAGATCACAAACTTGCGCCATCATGTGAACGAGCAGTGCGTAGCTGGCGATGTTGAATGGCACGCCGAGGAAGATATCTGCGCTGCGCTGATAGAGCTGACAGCTTAGCTTTCCCTCTGCGACGTGAAATTGGAACAGGCAGTGACACGGCGGCAGTGCCATGTCGTCCACATCTGCCGGGTTCCACGCGCTGACAATATGGCGACGAGAATAAGGATTGTTTTTAATAGCTTCGACAACATTCTTGACCTGATCAATCACGCGACCCTCCGGTCCTTCCCAGCGGCGCCACTGCTTGCCGTAAACCGGGCCGAGATCACCATTCTTATCCGCCCATTCATCCCAGATGCGGACTTTATTGTCCTGCAAATATTTGATGTTGGTATCGCCAGCGAGGAACCAGATCAGCTCATGCACAATGGATTTCTTATGCAGCTTCTTCGTCGTGACCATCGGAAAACCGTCCGACAGATCAAAGCGCATTTGATAGCCAAAGACGCCACGCGTCCCAGTCCCGGTGCGGTCCATCCGGTCTACACCGTTGTCCATAACGTGTTTCAGTAGGTCGAGATATTGCTGCATAAAGTTGACCTTAAACAGCACACAGAGATTCGCAAATTTTAGATTGTGGATATCCCCGTGACGACCATCACAGCCGTGAACTTTTAGGAGTCCTAACACGACCTTTACCAACGCATGTCGCGTTTGGATTAACGGGAGCGCAAAATGAAAATCTCATCAATCTTATTATTATCAACGCTGATGTCGGCGGGCTTAGCCCTGTCTGTCACACCTTCTCAAGCGCAAGATCGCACACAACGCGTTATGCAAGACCGCGTGCAATCTCGCCAAATCAACCTAGGGCCGAGGTATGGGAACGACCCAATACGACCGGATGGCTTTGTAAAGCAGCAACATGCTAAAAATAGTTGTGAACGAGGCGAGAAGAAGCATTTGATAATTGCCGGAGTTGAGGACAATTTTATGTCTTCTGGGAGCGAGCCCGCCAATAAATCTTCTCGAGTCCTAGCACAAACTCATACGCCTGCCTGGAACACTGGCGTAGGTAGTTCATTTGACGGCCGACGTGTAAATCGCAAAATTTTCAGCCATCTAAACCTGCCAGCAAATGTCCGTAGTGGCGTCTTTATGATTGGATTAGACCCTATCGGCGAACTTCTTGACACGGATGGTATGTCCATCGGAAACCTCGGGAGTGTCCCAACACCCGGACCTATTAGTCCAAATCGGACTGGTTTTCGATATACAGGCGGCAACTGGATACCGAGCGTTGGTTCGGGAAACCTGACAAGATCGGGAAAAAACCACAGTATTAATTTTAATCAAATGTCACTCGTGGGTGGCGGGACGCTGGAAAGCTACTACCAAAACAGCGGTGATCAGACGCTAGATGTCTATGTACAAGATGACCACTCGGTTGATTATGTCGCCGTTTCCGTTTGTACAGGACCAAAGAAAAAAGGCATGACGTGGGGCTTGCGTGAGCCGGCGCCGGAATCGGTTAACGGCGTTGCACATGTTGGCTGTACGGATAAAGATGGTGGAAAATGTGATCCCTACCAGGGCGATACGGTTTGTACCACTCCCCTTCCGATTCTTTGCCACCGCCCGATGCGTTTCCAAAAGCCTGCTAATCTGACAGAGGATCGTTGGGACAAATGGTCTGGCGGCATTATCGGAACAACAAAACCGATGCCAGCACCGTCGACATTGGCGCAAGCGAACTCAGAATGTGTGGCTGAATTCGGTCCGGGCTGGCGTGTGGCAGAACATCATGACGCATATCCCGGAAGCAGTGGCTGGGTTTTCTCAGCCTATGGGAATGTTGGAACACAAGGAAAACGGTTCTGGACCGACATAAGAAACCAGCCCAACGGCATATGTTGGACGCGGTAGGTCTTCTAAAATGAGACTGAAAGCCCCGGAACATCCGGGGCTTTATGCTTTTAGAGCTGCGGCAGCACATCCGCAAAGGCGTCTATGACCGCACTACCGAGCTGTGCGCTGCGATCCGGGCTCCAGCCGACTGTCGCATCCGGTGCATTGGCATTGTCCTTAAACGGCATCTCCAAAGTCATGGATAGACAGTCATATCGATGGGCCGTGAAATTCGTACACATGGTCAGATTACCCGTCCCCGGAGCGCTGAGCGCATAGCCATGTTCGGTTTGAAATTCGGTCGAAGCGCGCTTATAGGCCTCTAAGAAATCCACCAAGTCTTTGGCCTGTTTTTCCGTATATCCCGGAATACCTTCAGCCCCTGCGATGAAATTATATGGCAGGGCTTCATCGCCATGAACATCAAGGCAGAGCACAGGCTTGTCCACATCCATAGCTGCGATAGTGTGCAGGACTTCAGGAGATTTCTCCTCTGTGCAAACGCCCCATTCGCGGTTCAAATTTGCGCCCGCCGCATTGGTGCGCAAATTGCCTCGGTATGACCCATCGGGGTTCATATTGGGCACAATGCGGAATGTTGCATCTTTGCGAAGCTGCTGCGCGACCTCATCTTCTTCATCTAAAAGGCGCGCGAGGAAGCCTTCCATCCACCATTCGGCCATGCTCTCACCCGGATGTTGGCGCGCAATGACCCAGATTGTCTTTTTGCCTTCACCAACGCGCAGACAATCCATCGCCTGCCCTTCTACCGTGGTGCCAATGACATCCAAAGACACGCCTTCATATTGCAGGCAATCCGCAATAAGGTCCGCATGACGCTCCATGGAATATGGCGCGAAATAGGCGTAATAAATGCTGTCTGTTTCGGGCGTATGATCCCAAATCAGATGTCCATTTTCATATCGTGTGGCGTCAACCCGGAACCACGTCTCGCGGTCATAGCTCGCCGCGACGCGGTATCCGTCCCAGGCCTTAGGAAACGCTGCGCCGCTCGCATTCGTAATTCTAAATGTGCAAGCCGTGTCCTTTGCGCCCGTCGCGCGGAAATGAAACCATTGGTAAAAATGTGAATTCGTATCTTTGCGAATGGACAGGCGAATATCTGTCGGATCAGTGGCGGCTTCAACTTCAATATTCCCGGAATCAAAAGCGGCATTGATGTGTAAAGTCATAGGGGGCTAACTCTTTAACTATGTGGCAAAATCATCAGGCGCAGATGCGGCAGCACCTATCGCGTCGCCAATCTCCTTAGCATCCATTCCTTTCCAAAACACTCTCCAATCGCCGGATCGCTGCATTCCGTCACATTGCCGCATATACCAGCTATTGAACGGGTTCCCCATGCGAGACCGCCAGAGGAAACCCGGCACATCAGCACAGGCCGCATCCCAAATATCCCGCGCGACTCCATCGCCTCGCGCTTCTCGCAGTACAAAGAATTTGGAAAGATACGGAAATCCGGCTTTCTCCTTAAATAACGCGCCACCACGATATTCCGCCTCCACAAAGCCAGCATGTAGTGGTGTTTCAAAAAAAGATGGCTTTAGACGTTTATCAAAAGCTGTCTCTAGGGCTTCAGAAAGTTGAGGTTGAGAAAAGTCGGAGAATGAAGACCCTTTCACCAAGTCAACGGACCGACGTATAAGTGTACCCGAGCCCCGAGTCGTGAAAAGCTCACTCAGGAGATTTAGTGGCGAGGCAATAATATAGCTGCGACGCGCCGTTGCCGTGGCTTCCAATTCTAAGACGCAATCCAAAAATCTGATCTGACCTGCAGATAAACTCTGGAATTCGATGAAATCAGGTAGCTCGGAAATGGTCAAATTTGCCCGTCTTTTCCCACTCTGGGTTAATCCTCCTGACGGTTGCAGAAAGATGATTTTCTTCGGCTGCAAGGCCGTGACTAATCCGGTCAAATTCATCTTACCCCGTCGGTCTGTCATTTCGAGAATAGGCATCTTCCCGGCCCGCGTTGTTTTCTGGACTTCTCTTATCAAACCATAGCTAGCCGTATTTAGCTTGGTTGAGCGAACACCGGATCGGTCAAGGTCGCGCGCAAGGCGTTGAGACTGAAATTTCACACTTGTGCGAGCATCTTCCATAGCGCCAACCACCAAAGTCGGCGCCAGTTTTAGATTTGAAAGTATCCGCAAGGCCGCGATCAGCGCTTCTAAGAGCGGGTCTTTTAGACAGCGCGGGTCTAGAACCAGCATGGCGAAGGTTTCAGGGTCTTGCTGCGCAAATAGCTCCGCATAGAATTTCGCTTCATGCTCCGCGCCAACAGCTGACAGGCTTTTCAGAACTATTTCACGGACGCTCATGACAGCTCGCTTTGTAGGGCGACAGCATATATTTTTGTCGCAGCTTCCAACTGCGCAATTTCGACATACTCATTCGGCCTATGCGCTTGTTCCAGATTGCCGGGGCCATAAACGACTGTGTTGACCCCGGCCTCGCTCAGCATAGCGGCCTCTGTCCAATAAGGCAGGTCTACGATCTCTGTCTCACCAAATATATCGGCAAAAGCGCTCATATCTTTGGTCGCGAATGGCTCGAATGCGACAATTGTATCGAGCTCTGCTCCTTCAGCCAGACCGTAAATATCGGCCTCGCGCGCGCGTACATTATCACCGGGCGGTGGGCGTAGAGAGAGCCACAGCTTCGCCGTCGTCGGAATGACGTTATAGGCGCCGTCGCTGTCAATCTCGC
>CAZBDT010000013.1:0-9501 GCA_964490745.1 uncultured Algimonas sp. | reverse complement strand
CCAATATTCACACAAAGTCCCTCAAAAGGGATAGTACCGAAATTGAGATGAACGTCAGCATAATCCCCGACTTTCGCGGCGAGCCTCGCGGCGTCTAGCAAAGGGCGCGGCGTCACATCCGCCAGCGAACTATGCCCGCCCGGCCCTACAAATCCGGCAGAGATCGCCAGCATTCCCCGATGGGCGCGCCCGACACGGCAAGAGGTTGGCTCGCAGACAATGGCGCGCTTTACACCGGAAAGCCGCCCTGACGCGATGACGGCGGGCATGACTTCGCTGCCATGCTCCTCATCACCGGAGAACAAAACAGCGGCGTTTTTCGGTGTCCCCGTCTCCAACGCGGCCAAAATACAGGCCGCCGCGCCTTTTATATCGCTCGTCCCTAAACCGATCACGCGGTCCGCCTCTCGCCGCAGGTTCAGCGGGTCATACGTCCAGCCCTCCCCACTTGGCACCGTATCAATATGCACATTCAGCAACGTATCCGGACGCCCCCAAATAGCGAGCACATAGCCGGAATCTGATTTCCCCCGCGAGCGCGGCACCTGCCCGACATGTAATTGATCCGGCGCAAATTTCTTAAACGTCTCTTCCAGAAATCGGACGCAAACCATCTCATCCCCCGAGCCATTCCGCGTATCAAACGCGACGAGGCTTTCGAGATAATCAATAATGGCTGATGTATCGGGCCGAGAGATAAACCGAATCCTTCCAACGCATATCTATTTCGTCAGCCCCTTATCTCTATTGTCACAAGTTTTTCACGCTTAAATCAAGTCTTGCAGTGCTTTCTTATTGCAACCCTTTGCCGCCTCACCCATATATAGGGGGCTGGTTCGCCAGCTATGACGATAAACGCGCATGTAATAAACGGACTGGACCCGGGGGCGGTACCCGGCGGCTCCACCACAAACCCTCATATCAGTGAGGGCTTCTGATGGGGCCGAAATAGGATCGACAGACGTCTAAAGATGTTAGCTTTCGTTCGTGTGAGCACCGATAAATGCTCAACTTTTATAATTGCAAATGACAATTATTCTGAGGATTTTGCCCTAGCTGCGTAAGCAGTTCGAGCAATCCGCTTTAACTCCTAGCCCTTCAGACGGCTAGGCGGGCTTCGGTAGGTAGCTGGCAACAGAAACCTACCACCTTTCACCCCTACATAGATCGAGATGTCGGATCGCTAGCGATCCTCGCGCTGAACTGAAATTGATCCTCGATCAATTTCGGGCGTTCCGCGCTGGCAACAGAAACTCCTCACTTTTCACTTAAATCGAGATGTCGCGCCTCCGCGAGGCGCTCGCGTTCCGCTGAAATCAATTCTCAATTGATTTCGGACGCTCCACGCTGGCAACAGAAACTCGGCACTTTTCATAAAACCGCTGCCTCAAAGCAATCTAGGTTATTTGAATAAATTCAGCCTTTGAAAGAACCCTAATTTCTTGGTGGGAACATCCTCTGTTTCGGCCAAGGTGGCTCTGTGTGAAGCCTGCGCGCTGGCTTCTAGTGTTGGATACGTTCGGAAGAAAATTAGCTTTCTTTCTTTGACTTCCTCCAAAAAGGTCTTTGAAACGAAGTAGGTTTTTTTCGAAAAATCATCTCGCCAAATATGAGCCCCATCCACCAAACCATCATTAACAATTATCGGATCGGTTTTGGACATCGGTTCTAGAAAACTAACATATTCAATTCCTGCGTATGACCTTTGCTGAACAGCTGGCTGATTCATATAAATGGTCGTTTTTGAAGTCGTTATGTGTATTGTGAAATAGTTGCTCGGCAATTTATCGCCATTCCGATAAAAAATATTAAGTGGAAAAAATTGATGAAGACCTGGATCTAAGCTTTCTATCAACTTCTTCATTCTTTCAGATACAACAATTATTCCATTCCCTATGCGGAAGGCATCAGCAAAGCTCTTCTTTCTGCTACGCAAATAGTAATTTGAGGGCATCTCTGTCGAAACAAGTTTTCGACCGCCTCTTATCCAAATTTCATACAATGGCGGATTTTTTTATGAGCGCCAGTTTCTTCAAGATGCGCATCCAGCTCCGGATAGTCACCAACGACCAGTGTATGCCCCCGCGAACTATACGTTGTATTTACTAAATATATCTCTGACATCACATCCTCACCATCAGAGCAGGCACGCCGTCCTCTGCTCTTAAAGTCACTGTCATCAAGGGCTTGGGATAGCAATCTTCAGGCAATTGCACGTCAAAATCCTGTACCATGCTCTTCCTCCTACTCCCCGAAAAGCAAATTCTCTTGCGCCGTCGCATTGTCATATGCCAACCGTTCCAGCGCGTCGTCCAAATTCTCGCTCTCATCCAAAACTTGCGCGCTTCTTATCATGCGCCAGAGGCCTCTATCGATATGCTGACTGATCTCTTGATAAGGCCAGTCCTCGACGCGGCCTGCATAGGACGCAACGAAATCGACGGAGTTCTTGATTGAGCCGGACTTCTTACCCTTGGTTTTATTATAAATATCCAGATCAAGCTGACGGCCATAATGGGTCAGGCGCAGGAAGGCGCGGAGGTTAAAGGCGTGATAGAAGAGCGATTGTGTCCGCTCTTTTTCATAGGGCATAAGGCCTGATTTGTGGATTTGATCTTTGGTGCGGTTATATCCGCTCTGCACAACTTTCTTCGCCAAATCACACCGCCCCGCAAACATCAGGATATGGGCCAGCTGCGCATCATAATAGACGCCGTGATTATTTTTCTTGGCCTTGGCTTTCGTTCCAAAATCAGAGGTCAGCAACCACGTCACATATTGCCCGAACCAGATTCGCATATCGCGCAGATGGGTGCGATCCACCATATCGACGGATTTCAGCAAGAGCAGGCTATCAATGACATCCCAATAAATCCGTCCATCCAAGATGCCAAACTCCCGCCCCTCTGTTTTACCCGGCACATTTTGAGCGAATTTGAGATTGGGGTTCATGCCCGTCTCCTCATCGAGAAACCACGTCTCCGTTAGGGTTTTGGCTTTATCGGCATAGGCTTGATGGCCTGTAAAATAAGCGGCGAGCGCTAAGGCTCTCACATCATCGGTCATGTTCTGGGACCGACGCCGATCAAAATTATCGCCATTATATTCCGGATTCGTCAGGCCGTCTTTGCGGATATAGGGCAAGCCATCAGATTTTTTTGGATTGGGCCAGAAATAGCGGGACAGGCTGACATAATCGCGCTTATCGCCACTCGGCCCTGCACGATCTTTATGGGTCACGCTATAGGGGGATTGGAGCAAGGCTTTATCCGCGTCACGGATCAGCGCCTCATAAGCCGCGACATATTCGGATTCACCCCCAGCCAGTTTGGAGCGTACTGAGGCCAAACGGTCTATATCCCAATAAATAGGCGTTGTCAGAACGCGAGCCGGACAGCTTTGCTCTGCAGAGGCTTGGGGGGCAGTGCAAACGATAGAAAATGCGGCAATGACGACCGTTGCAATCGTTTTCAAAGTGGGAAGACGTCTTAGCATTTCAAAATATGTAACCTCATCGCAAATAACAGGCCGAGACTCTGTCTTAACCGCGCCCCAAATTTGAAACTAAGGCGCCGTCATCAGACAAAATAGTGTTCAGCGAAGATATTACGGGCCATCTATCAATCTCAATAGAATATCCTCACCCGTATTAATATCTGTTTCCAATATCGCTATTCTTTTTCCGTCTGAAGAAACAGCGAACTCCATTAAAGTAGGGTCATTATTCGCAGGAACAGACCCAATGAAGCTTCCATCTGGATTATACGCATTTATGTTTATTGCCGTGAAATCATCGCTGAATTTATAGGCCAGTATGGTACCCTCACGGAAAAGAACAATATTCGTCGCACCGTCTATGGCGAATAAGGACTCAGTCGTATCTTCAACAGAAAATGCCGTGAGTTGATCATCCAACTGAACATAAACCGTGTTTCCATCTGAAGATATCGCAAGTTCAGATGGGTCAAAACTGGCTTGGTTCCTGATCAGGGGTTGCGCGGCAATATTTGTGCCAGAAGCACCCGTTCCGAATAGAGCAAAGCAATCTGGCTTAGTCGGCTCATTTAAGCGAAAATTCCGCAAGCAAAAACGACCATTTTGGCTGGCCGAAATCGACCCTCCATTGACCTGCCGCAAAGTCGATAAAACGGCTCCCGTTTCTGCATTTATCACCCCACCGGCGCCTGTAATGAGATAGGGCACGCCATTTACACGCGTAAAATCAACATCTCCGCCCAAAGACTCTCCGGGGACATTGAATCGGGTTGGCGCCCCAAGGGCAGGCAAATCATAGCGCTCAATTTGTCCATCACGACCATCCGAAGAGCTTGGAAATATATATAGAAACCGTCCATCATCCGAGGGAACAGGAATGGGAGAGACAAACACTTGCGAAGAAATGGGGGAAACGATCTCTTCGCCCGTATGGGAGTTATAAACATAAAGGTCCGTACGGGCTGGCCTATCAACGTCAGAGGCTTCAGACTTCGTAACGTAAACATAGGGCCTGACCGGGTCAGCTGCGATTGAGACCAAAGGCCCAACCTGATCTGAGTCAATATTTATGACTTTCTCTTCCGTCGTCTCATCACTATTCCAAAGCCCGACATATATGCTGACCTCATTCGAAATATCGGATAGCGGTGAGGTCACCATCACAACGGCCTCAGAAATTGAGTTTTCGGCCAAACCTGCAGGATCTGCTGTTATTATCAAGGCGTCTCCAGCCGTTCCGCTTGGGGTAACACTCAACCAACTCGCAGACGTACGTGCCGCCCAATCAATCGGGACACCTTGACTGTCCTCCACAGAGATACGGGTTTCGAGAGCGGACTGACTTGCAAAGCCTACGCCGATTTGACTTGTGACCACTTTGCGCTCGGCGATGACAAAGCTCACAGGAAGCTTAAAGATTTGGTCTGATATGTCGTTTTCAAAACTCGCGATAGCTTCGTATAGACCTATCTCTAGTCCCGTCGGATCAACTGTTAAAACCACATCGGATGGTGTATCTGACGACATATCCGTATCCACAGCGCCTGAATTCGGCGTTATGCTGAGCCAAGCCTGATCAGACATTGCAGTCCAGTTAATTTGGGATTCGGTGGTAATGTCGAAACTATCAATTTTTATCGTTTCACTCTGCGGATTTGTATCGCCGACTAACGTTTCAAAAGTAAGAGATTGTGGGTCCGTGAAGACACCGTCAACAAATTCAATCGAAACGTTGAGATCTGTACTGCTGAGAGGCGCGTCGGCGTTTCGGAATGAGATTTCTTCAATACTATCCGTTGCGGGTCTTACTTCACCGGGCGAGAAAATGATTTCAACCTGCTGACCATCCGCCGAAATTGTACCGGACCTTGGGTTTACCGATATACCGATAGGAGAGGTTACGATCTCCCAATTGATACCCTCACCCGTTAAAGTGACGGTTTTCGTAATTGGCTCTTGAACCGGGGCTGCTTTGAACGAAACTTGATTTTGATCCAGAGTGATTGGTGTAATCGGGGTCACAGTATATGTGATTGGAATATCAATTGTATCAAAAACTTGAGAACCGTCCTGAGTAGAAGACACGGCCCGCAAGGTTACTTCATAAACCCCGGGCTCAAGATTTGTATCTGTTATTCCGAGATTAAAAGTCCCTCTCGTATTCGATGTTTGATCAGCGCTCGCACTCAACCAGTCCGGCAATCGCTCTCCGGGAAGTGTCCCGATTGTTAGCAAAGGCGCATCAAACGTCACATCTATCATGACTGAGGTTGGTAATGCTGAATATTGTTCCGCTTCAAATGAAACACTGGATTGGCTGATCTCAATTGTCCTTGTTTGGACAGGGGGCGGAGTTCCACTACTTGGTGGAGAACTCGGGCTACTCCCACTCCCGCCCCCACCTCCGCAAGAGATCAAAACAATTGCTGATAATAGAAATGCTATAAATTTGTAGTGATTCATCGTGGAACGTCCCCAACTTTTCCACTTTAGCTATAGTTGTAAGGCCTCACCTATTCTAGGACTTATTTTGGGTTTTCTAAATCTTCATCTGTGCCTCAGCCAAAATTTAGCGTCAGCTTTCCTTAGAACACAATTAGAGTTTTTACATGTATTTGATAATCAGATTACTTATGTTTTACCATCCGCGCAGGCACGCCGCCCTCCGGTCTTAAAGTCACTGTCATCAAGGGTTTAGGGTAGCAATCTTCAGGCACTTTGACGTCATAATCCCGGACCAATCGCGCGAGGCTCATCACGGCCTCCATTGTCGCGAAGGCCGCGCCGACGCAGATACGCGGACCTGCGCCGAACGGCATATAGGGCGCGCCTTTGGCTTTCAGGCTTGGATCTCGCAGAAAGCGATCAGGATCAAAGGCCAGCGGATTTTCCCAGAGCCGTTCGGTCCGGTGCATGACGTAGTTACACAGCAGGAAACTATCTCCCGCTTTGATTTCTCGGCCCGAGACAACTGTGTTTTCGTGACATAGTCGGTTGAGCATGGGCGCGGGTGGGTAGAGCCGCATGGTTTCGTCAATCACGGCTTGGGTGAATTTGAGGTCCTTCATCTGCTCATAGGCCACATTCCCGTCCGGCCCACAGACCTCTAGCACTTCGGCACGAATGCGCTCTGCGGTAGGTCTGTGCATGCCAACCAGATAGAGAGCCCAGGTCAGGGTTAGTGCCGTTGTTTCATGGCCTGCGATAAAGAACCCGATCAGATTATCGCGCTGCTCTCGCGCGGAAAGCCCTTCACCCGTTTTTGGATCACGCGCGGCTATTAATAGGCTCACCAAATCATCTTCAACCGGATTGATTTTACGCTCTGCAATTAACTCATCTGCGGCACGTTTTAGACGTTTTAAGGCGCGTGAGCCTTTGGGCGAAATTGGGCGCGGCACCCATTTCGGAAAAGGCAGCAAATCATCGGGCCGTAGGGTCCCCGCACTCGTCACCATATTGCGCGTCGCATATTTCAGCTTTTCCCCATCCAAGCCTTGCGGATCGCCGAGCAAAGCTTTGGCCAGCACGTCAAAAGTCAGTTCCGCCATAGCCGCATTTAATTCGATTTCTAGATTGGCATCTAACCCTTCACAAAATTGATCCAGCGTCTCAGCGATCAGCGGGGCGAGGTCTTCCATATGGCGTTTGCGGAACATGGGTGCGACGGCTTTGCGTTGACGTTTCCATTGCTCGCCATGGACAGAGAGCAAGCCCTCCTTCGTCGCTGGTCCTAAAATCCGCGCATCAATGGCCGTCTTGGTGAATTTCTTTTGCTCATGTTGCAGGACCTGCATCATGCCTTCGGGATCTGTGATGACGTGGAGTTTTTTGCCAAAGCTCGGCACGCTGACGATAGGTTGATTATAGGCGAGCGGCCCAAATCCCTCCACCGGATTGCGTAAGAACGTCAAAGTCGCCCGAATAAAGCCTTCATCCCCCTTCAGCGGCTTGGCGTGGGGCGGATAAAACAGACCGGTTTTGGCTGTTTGAGGAGGTTTCATACGGACAGATTCTGTGCTCATAGCTCTTCTTACGTGATAAACACGCATCTCGCGTGAAAAAACGAACAGGCGCGGCTTTATGACTGTTGATTCCCGTCAAGAGCGGTATAGGGTAGTTATATGAGTTCAGATCTTATGAATTACGAGCAGATGACACAACTCGCCTTACGCGGGGTTGTGCGGGATGCTGTTCGCCGCGTTATTCGCGAGGACGGATTACCCGGTGCGCATCATTTTTACATCACATTCCTGACCCGTTATCCGGGCGTTGAAATTGATGAAGGTCTAGCGGCCAAATATCCCGAAGAAATTACAATTGTTCTCGAACATCAATATTGGGATTTGAACGCCTATGAGACAGAGTTTGAAGTGACGCTGAAATTTGGCGGCATTCCGAAATATCTGAAAGTGCCCTATCACGCCATTACGCGTTTCCATGATCCAAGTGTCGGCTTTGCTCTGCAATTCGACCCGCCACCCGAAATGGAAGAAGCAAAGCCTGTCGCGCAAATCGCACCCGTCAAATCAGAAACGCCAACAACATCGCTCGGCGCGCCCGCCAAGAAATCAGTCGGCAAGCCTGTCGCAAAAGACGAAACGCCTAAAGACGATAAGTCGAAAGAAGATGGCGGCGAAAAAGTTGTTAGCCTGGACAGCTTCCGGAAGAAGTGATACTCGATTCTGACAAAGATCAGGACATGAAACGATTTCCAAAAAAGACTTCAATCGACGAAGAAGCTTGGGGACTATTCGGTTTGAGATTTGGGCTTTCCAGAAAACCGACTCGCGACGAATTTAGATCAATTGCAAGATACCTATTTTTGATTTTAGTCGGTTGCGTCCTTAATCAATGGTCAGTAGTTCATCATTTTATCCAACCTATACCATCCAAATACGTAATCTATTTTGGACTGGCGATAGTGGTACTATCTGGTTTTCTTTTGTATAGAATGTTAGAAAAACATGACCTTCTAAAGGCAGAATATGAACGTAATCACAAAGGTGATACTCTTCCAGATTGAATGGACTTAAACGAGCATAACATGACCAAACTCCGCACTGAATCCGACTCCTTTGGCGAACTGACTGTTCCCTCTGACAAATATTACGGCGCTCAGACGGCGAGGTCTCTTATCAATTTCCCGATTGGGATAGAGACCATGCCGCCCGCCCTCATCCGCGCGCTGGGCATTATCAAACGCTCAGCCGCCATTGCGAACCACAAAGCTGATAATCTCGACACGAAGACCAAAGACGCCATCGTACAAGCCGCGAGCGATGTCGCAGAGGGCAAGCTGGATGACAATTTCCCGCTCTCCGTCTGGCAGACAGGCTCAGGCACACAGTCCAATATGAATGCCAATGAAGTTATCTCTAACCGCGCCATTGAAATCATGGGCGGCGTTATCGGCTCCAAAGACCCTGTTCACCCCAATGATCACGTTAATCGCAGTCAATCATCAAACGATACTTTCCCTACCGCCATGCACATCGCGGCGGCAGAAGAAATCCATCACTCCCTCCTCCCAGCCCTGCAATATTTGCGCAATGCACTGAACGATAAGGCGGAAAGCTTTGCCAAGATTATCAAGATTGGCCGCACCCATACGCAAGACGCCACTCCCGTCACGCTCGGCCAAGAATTTTCCGGCTATGTGGCGCAACTCGACCTTGGGATTGAACGGGTCAAGCGTGGTCTCGCAGAGCTTTACCCTCTCGCCCAAGGCGGCACAGCCGTCGGCACGGGCCTAAACGCCAAGCCCGGTTTCGCGGAAAGCTTCGCCGAAGAAGTCGCCAATTATACCGGACTTCCTTTTGTGACGGCCCCGAATAAATTCGAAGCCCTCGCCGCCCATGACGCTTTTGTCTCGGCCCATGGCGCGCTCAACACTGTCGCGGCCAGCTTGAATAAAATTGCCAATGACATCCGCTTCCTCGCCTCCGGCCCGCGCTCCGGCCTTGGTGAAATTAGCTTGCCCGCCAATGAGCCGGGCAGCTCGAT
>CAZBDT010000012.1:0-30879 GCA_964490745.1 uncultured Algimonas sp. | reverse complement strand
CATTTTTCGCCCCCCGCGGGCTGCCCCCGCGGGACCATTACAAACGGCCCCCAGGCCCCCGCGGGCCACGCCCGAGGGTGACGAATTATTATAAATTCAAAACAGAAAGACACACTATGCCCAGAGATACAGGCTCCTCCCCCCTTACCGCCATGCAGAAAGTCCAACTCGCCGCCGCGCGGGAGCGCCTTAAAATCGATGCCGCCAAGGCGCGGATGATTGAAGATACAGCGTCCGACAGTGATGTGAAGCTCAATCAATTCGGGCGGCCCATTGTGCCCTATAAAGATTTGCCGGAAATAGAGGCGGCGGATCAGATCTTGCTTGATCTTGAATTTGAACGTCTCGCCTGTCCGCATTGGGCGGTTGCGAAATATCGTCCCGGCTTTGGCCCGAAAAATGAGTTGCGCAAACTCTCGCGCAATAGTTGGTATTTTTATGAGACGGGACAAGCGATTTTGCGCCAACTTGTCTGGGCTGTTATGAACGAAGAGATTCCGGACCTCCTCGAAAAACTCTCAACCCCTGACTTGAATGTTGTCGACGCCTTTGCGGGCTTACTTAAATATTTGGAACTGGAAGATGCGGCCAAAAAAGAGGCCGTCATCCTGCACCGCACAACAGTCGAAAAAATGGCGATCAAGGATAAAGCGGAGCTCGCCAAGATCCGCAAAGATTTGGATGCGCGCTATGAGGCGATACATAAACGCAATGCCGAACGGGATAACAGGCCGGTCAAAGGTTAGGCGGTAGCCTTAGCCGGTTTTGCCGAGGCGCAACCAATCGCGTTTCGGCAAGCCGTAAAGCTGGTCGAGGAATTCGAGCTGTAACCCCGTGGGACGGGAATGGGGGCTGTTCCACATCATGGCGATACCGGATTTTTTCTCCGGGTCGAATAAGACCAAAGCGCGGTAGCCCTGCACACCGCCGCGATGGCCGACGACCTTATGACCGTGATAGCTATAAACGCGCCAGCCGAGGCCATAATGCGCGTTTTGCAGATCGCGGTAACGGCGGTTCAGATAGCGCTGCTCTCCGCGCGTAATGACGATCGGGGTTTGCATGGCGGTCAAACGTCCTTGCGGGATTTGACGGCTTTCGGGGAATTGGGCCGTCATCCATTTGGCGAGGTCGCGCACGGAGGAATTGATCCCCGCCGCCGCCGGGACACGGTAATAGGTCGGCTTCACCCGGTTAATCGGTTTGCCGAACCGACCATGGGGTTTGGCCCAGCTCTTACTGCGGGTCAGGCCTTCCAAAGTGACGCTCGCGCTCTCCATGCCGAGCGGGTCGAACACGCGGGTTTGGACAACCGTTTTATAGGGGAGATTGGTCTTCTCCTCTATGATCTCGGAAGAGGCATCATAAGCGACGTTTTGATAGGTGTGACACGTTCCGGGCGCGCAGAGGAGTTTCAAATCGGACAAGGCCGCCCGCGTCGGCTTGGCGGCCCGCCCCCCTTCGATCCGGTTGTCATAGGCATTGCGGACGATGCCCGTCTGGTGAGAGAGGAGATGGACCAGATTGACATTCGCACTCTCAGGCCCCGGAAGGTCCAGCGAAGGTGCCAAGGATTCAGCAGAGTCGGCCAGGTTGAACGCGCCTTCTTCGACCAAGGAAAGCAGCGTATTGGCGGCGACGCCTTTGGACACGCTGGCCCAGCGGAAAACCGTATCGGCGGTGACCAGCTCGCCACTGTCTCTAAGGGTTTCACCGTAACCTTTGGCAAATGTGGTTTGTCCGTTTTCAACGACGGCCACAGCCAGACCGGTCATCTCCAGCTGGTTCATCAGCAAGCTGGCGCGGCGGTCTATCTCTGCCGTGTTGATCTGGGCAGCAGCCGGAGTCGCAAAGGCGAGGAAGAAGATCGAGAGAAGACGTTTCACACAGGTTCTGTAATGCCGAAAAAAAGAGCGAACAATCGCCAAGACCATATGGGGCATTACAATTGCTTCAGGTCGCAAAGATGAAAATCAAAAGACCAAAGCCAAGAATGAGGCGGTAAATCATGAAAGGAAAAAAGCCGATGCGCCCCACCCACTTCATAAATAACGCGATACAAGCATAAGCCGTGACAAAAGATAAGCCCGCAACGACAAGCCCATTGGCAAGGGTCGCGGATTGTTCCGCTGCATCTGCCCGCATCAGCTTGAGCATGGCATATAGCCCGCCTGCCCCAATAATGGGCAAGCTCATCAGCATAGAAAAGCGTGCAGACGCCTCGCGGGATAATCCGAGTGTGCGTCCCGTAGTCATTGTAATGCCGGATCGAGACGTTCCGGGGATTAACGCTAAGGATTGCGACAGTCCTAAAATCACGGCGCCCCGCCATGTTAGGTCTGAGACTGGACGGTCCGCTTTGGCTTTGACGTCTGACAACCACAGGAGGACGCCGAAAAAGATTGTTGTACACGCGATAATCAAGGGAGAGCGTAACAGATCGTCCCAACCCTGTGAGGCCAAAATAAATCCAAAAAGAAGCGCGGGGGGCGTGGAGATAATGAGATTCAAGGCCAATGCGCTGTTCACGTTCAATTTTCTTTGCAGCAAATCGACCGTACCCCGTAAAATATCGGCCACGTCACGCCGAAAATACAGAAGCACTGCGAAAAGGGACCCAAAATGCGCCATGACATCAATTAACGGGCCTTGATCCGGCCAGCCCAAGATTTTTGCGGGCAGAATTAGGTGAGCGGAGCTGCTAATCGGCAAAAATTCCGTAAGCCCTTGGATCAGAGCCAAAGTAATGAGGTGCAGCCATGTCATGATCCAGCTTTATTGAATCAGGGTTAAGGCTTTCTTTTGACGGACCCTTAGCTTTTGTAAGAAAGTAAATTTATACACATGGTAAATAATATTAGATATATTACCATTCAAGAAATATAGCCCCATATGCTATAAAAGTCATTATATATCAGAATTTTACGAGATTTTCAGTTTCATATTTGTAACTCAAATGGACAAAATGTCGCATCTTGCGCACTTTCGATTCCTCCTTTAAGGGCCACGCAGAATTTAAGGACACTGCCCCCATGGCCGACTCAAAAAAGACATCATCCGCACAAAAGCGCAAAATGCTTCAATTCGTAAACACGCCCCGCGATATGCCCGCAAAACGGGAGGCGGATGTTAGGAATGAAGATTTTCTGGAAATCTATGGCGATTACATAGATGCAAAAGCGCAGGAGCAAGCCTCACGGTGTTCGCAATGCGGTGTTCCGTTTTGTCAAAATCACTGCCCCTTGCAGAACAATATTCCGGACTGGCTGAAGCTTACGGCGGAAGGTCGAACCGAAGAAGCGTGGGAAGTCTCGAACGCCACAAATAATATGCCTGAAATCTGTGGTCGTATCTGTCCACAAGATCGTCTTTGTGAAGGCTCTTGCGTCATCGAGCAATCCGGTCACGGCACAGTCACGATCGGATCCGTCGAACGTTTCTTATCTGACACAGCGTGGCAAGAAGGTTGGATTAAACCCCTCGCCCCGAAACGCGAGCGTGCTTTATCAGTCGGTATTATCGGCGCAGGTCCGGCAGGCCTCGCCACGGCAGAGCAATTGCGGGAACAAGGCTGGCAAGTCACGGTCTATGATCGTCATGACCGCGCAGGTGGCTTACTGATCTACGGCATTCCAAACTTCAAGCTCGACAAATCCATCGTCGAAAGACGGGTAAAGCGATTAGAAGAAGGCGGCATTGAGTTTGTTCTCAATTGCGATGTCGGCGTGGATATCAGCTTTGATAAACTGCGCGAAAAACATCAGGCCGTTTTGATCTCTACGGGCGTTTATAATGCCCGTGATCTTTCTGTCCCCGGTGGTGGGTCGGACGGCGTTGCACCGGCTCTTGATTTCCTCATTGATAGCAACCGTCGTGGATTGGGCGATGATGTCGGCGCGGAGCCAGCCAAAGGCAAAAAAGTTGTCGTTATTGGCGGAGGCGATACGGCGATGGATTGTGTCCGCACAGCCGTCCGCCAAGGCGCGGACTCCGTTACATGCCTTTATCGCCGTGACCATGCAAATATGCCCGGGTCTCGTCGTGAAACGGCAAACGCCCAAGAAGAAGGGGTCAAATTTGAGTGGCTCGCCGCGCCAAAAGCCGTTCACGACGAAAAAGGACGCGCCACCAAAGTACGTGCTGACCGTATGCGCCTAGGTCCGAAAGACGCCTCAGGACGCCAATCACCGGAAGCCACAGGTGAAGAATTCGATGTTGATGCGGATATCGTCATTAAAGCGCTCGGCTTCACGCCGGAAGATATGAAAACGCTCTCGCCTCAATTGACGGTGACGCGCTGGGGAACACTTCGCGTCAACCCGCTGACATTTGAGACAAATCTTGCCGGCGTTTATGCAGCCGGAGATATCGTACGCGGTGCCAGCCTTGTGGTTTGGGCGATCCGCGAAGGACGTGATGCCGCTGCGCACATGCACAAATATTTACGCGGATTAGAACGCGCACAAGTTTTAGAAGCCGCGGAATAATATGCCTAAAGGTCATGACCCTCATCTAGCGGTCGTGTCCCACCCCCTAAACGCCATGATTGGCGCATAAGAATAAAGTAGATGAAAATGACAGATCAAAATAACTGGCTTTCAGATTACACAGCAAAACGTGACGCGCTCATCGAAGCGAATGCCTATGACCCCATGCATGAGCGCTCAAATTGCGGTGTTGGACTTGTCGCTTCCGTCGACGGCACTGCCCGCCGTGACGTTGTTGAAAAATCCATTCAAGCGCTGAAAAATGTCTGGCATCGAGGCGCCGTAGATGCAGACGGCAAAACCGGAGACGGTGCAGGTATTCGCCTCGATATCCCGCAGGTCGAACGCACGGGTCATAAGCCTACAAATGTCAAAATTGCGGTGGGCATGATCTTCCTGCCCCGGACAGATTTCAACGCCCAAGAAGCGGCGCGGACAATCGTTGAGACAGAACTGCTAAAAGAAGGCTTCTATATTTACGGCTGGCGGCAAGTCCCGATTGATGTATCGATCATTGGTGAAAAAGCGAAAGCCACCCGTCCTGCCATTGAACAAGTTATGTTCCGCGATCCAAAGGGGCGGAAAGGCAACACGTTAGAGCGCGAACTCTATATTGTCCGTCGCCGGATCGAAAAACGCGTTATTGAGGCCGCGATACCGAGTTTCTATGTCTGCTCGCTTTCCGTTCAGACCATTATTTATAAGGGCATGTTCCTCGCGCAGGATATTGATAATTTTTATCTAGACCTCAAAGATGAGCGTTTCGTGTCTCGCGCAGCAATTTATCATCAGCGCTTCTCAACCAATACCTTCCCCTCTTGGATGTTGGCGCAGCCTTTCCGCATGTTGGCCCATAATGGCGAAATCAACACGCTGAAAGCCAATGTCAATCAGATGAAAAGCCATGAAATTAAAATGGCGTCTTCTGCTTTTGCTGAGCGCGCCGAAGACGTGAAGCCTGTTATTCAAAAAGGCAGTTCAGACTCTGCCGCACTCGACGCTGTTTTTGAATTACTTGTCCGCGCGGGACGGACGGCCCCTATGGCCAAAACTCTCTTAGTCCCGGAAGCTTATTCCAAGCGTGGCGACCTGATGCCCGAAAGCTGGCGTTCGCTTTATGAATATTGCAATGCTGTTATGGAGCCGTGGGACGGTCCTGCTGCTCTCGCCGCTTATGACGGACGTTGGGTGATGGCAGGATTAGACCGTAATGGTTTGCGTCCCCTGCGCTATTCCTTATCAAAAGACGGGATTCTGGCCGTTGGGTCAGAGACGGGCATGTGCCCAATGGATGAGGCCGAAATCGTTCAACGCGGCGCCCTAAAACCCGGCCGCATGATTGCTGTCGATTTAGAAGAGGGTAAGTTCTACGACTCGAGCGAGATCATCAATGAACTGGCCGATAAGCGGCCTTATAGAAAATGGCTCGAAAAATCGATCGATTTGGACGAAAAACTAGCTGGTCCAGAAAACGTCACCTTATCCGGCGAAGACCTCGTAAGGCGTCAAATGTCTTGTGGTCAGACCCTTGAGGATCTCGAACTTATTCTTTCCCCAATGGCGGAAACCGGAAAGGAATCCATTGGCTCCATGGGTGATGACACGCCATTAGCCGTCTTATCAGATATTTATCGCCCACTCTCACACTACTTCCGTCAAAACTTCAGCCAAGTGACCAACCCGCCGATTGACCCCTTGCGGGAAACGCGTGTGATGGGCTTGAAAACACGCTTCCGCAATCTGCGGAACATCTTGGCAGAGGCCGGAACACAAACAAAAGAAATGCTTGTTCTCGATAGCCCCGTCATGACGACAGGCATGTATAATCGTTTCGTCAAGCTTGTCGGAGAGAAAAAGGTCCGCGTCATTGATTGCACATTTGACCCAGAAGCCGCGCAGCTCAAGCCCGGCGGACGGACATTGAAGACACTTCTGGCCCGGATTAAATCCGAAGCTGAAGACGCCGTTCGCGAAGGTGTTGAAAATATCGTCCTATCTGATGAGTTCACAAGCGAGACGAAAGCAGCGGCCCCAATCATTCTTTGTGTGGGTGCAGTGCAAACCCATTTGGTAGAGCAAGGCCTTCGGTCTTCTTGCTCAATTTTAGTCCGCTCTGCGGAATGTACGGATACGCATTATTTTGCTGTCCTCATCGGGGCGGGCGCGACGGCCGTGAATGCTTACATGGCGCAAGACTCTCTGTCTGATCGGGTCAAACGCGGCCTGTTGGATATGTCTACAGATGAAGCTGTTGCGCAATATAAGAAGGCCGTTGAAGGCGGGTTGTTAAAGATCATTTCGAAAATCGGTATCTCCGTGATTTCATCCTATCGCGGTGGGAATAATTTCGAAGCGCTTGGCCTTTCTCGTGCACTTGTGGGTGAGAACTTCCCTGGCATGACCAGCCGTATTTCCGGCATTGGTCTCGCAGGCTTGGAAGTGAAAATTATCGAAGCGCATGAAGCGGCTTACGACTCATCCGTGGTCCGTCTCCCCGTTGGTGGCTTGTACCGCGTTCGCGCAAAAGGCGAACGCCACGCTTATCAAGCTGATATGATCCACATGTTGCAAGAAGCGACGACACGTGAAGATTATGAACTATACCGCAAATATGCGGATGTCGTGAACAACCAAGCCCCGATTCAAATTCGAGACCTCTTGGATTTTAAAGCGGCGGACAAAGCACTACCGCTCAGTCGTATCCAATCAGTAAATGAGATTCGTCGTCGTTTCTGTACGCCGGGCATGTCATTGGGAGCCTTGTCACCTGAAGCCCATGGGACGTTAAACATTGCCATGAACCGCATCGGCGCGAAGTCTGTCTCCGGTGAAGGCGGCGAAGACCGCGCGCGCTATAAACCTCTCCCGAATGGTGACAATCCGAACTCTGCTGTGAAGCAGATCGCGTCCGGGCGTTTCGGCGTGAATGCAGAATATCTGAATCAATGCCGCGAAATTGAAATCAAAGTCGCGCAAGGTGCGAAGCCCGGCGAAGGCGGACAATTGCCCGGATTTAAGGTCACGGAATTAATAGCTAACTTCCGGAATGCGACACCGGGTGTGACGCTTATCTCAGCGCCACCGCATCATGATATTTATTCCATGGAAGAATTGGCCCAGCTCATTTATGATTTGAAGCAAATCAATCCGACAGCGCGTGTTGCTGTGAAACTTGTTGCCAGCTCCGGTGTCGGGACGATTGCGGCTGGCGTTGCAAAAGCCAAAGCGGACACAATCCTGATCGCAGGACATAATGGTGGTACGGGCGCATCCCCAAATACCAGCCTGAAATATGCCGGTATTCCTTGGGAATTGGGTCTGTCAGAAGCGCATCAAGTCCTCACGCTCAACAACCTACGTGACACCGTGACACTACGAACAGATGGTGGCCTGAAGACAGGCCGCGACATTGTCATTGCTGCGCTTCTGGGCGCGGAAGAATACGGTATTGGAACACTCTCTCTCGTGGCCATGGGCTGTATCATGGTACGTCAGTGCCACTCCAACACCTGCCCGGTCGGCGTGTGTGTGCAAGATCCAGCTCTGCGCGAGAAGTTCACAGGCACACCGGAAAAGGTCATCAACCTGATGACCTTCATTGCGGAAGATGTGCGCGAAATTCTAGCCAGCATGGGCTTTGAAACACTCGATGAGATTATCGGACGGACCGACCTACTGGCTCAGGTCAGTCGTGGTGCCGAAAATCTCGATGATCTCGACCTCAACCCTGTTCTGGCGCAAGTCGACAGCACGCGTGTACTTGATAGTCGTGAAGGTCGTATTGAAGTTCCAGACACTTTGGACCCACAAATTATCAAGGACGCATCACAGCTCTTTGAGCGGGGTGATAAAACCCATTTGACTTATGCGGTTCAGAATACGCACCGCGCTGTTGGCACACGAACAAGTTCGCAAATCTATCAAACCTTTGGTGCAGAAGGCCTCCCAGCAGGACATCTTACCGTCAGATTACGTGGATCAGCCGGACAATCCCTCGGCGCATTTGGTATGAAAGGTCTACGCATTGTCGTGGATGGCGATGCCAATGATTATGTGGGTAAAGGCTTATCCGGAGCAGAAATCATCGTGGCGCCACAAGGCCGTACACCGATTGATCCGCATCATTCCGCAATCATTGGCAACACCTGTCTTTATGGCGCAACCAAAGGCACATTAATGGCTGCTGGGCGCGCAGGCGAAAGATTTGCCGTTCGCAATTCCGGAGCAGAGACTGTTGTAGAGGGTCTCGGCACGAATGGCTGTGAATATATGACAGGTGGCAAGGTCGTCATTCTCGGCTCTGTCGGCGATAATTTCGGCGCGGGCATGACGGGCGGCATGGCCTATATTTTTGACGAGGATGAGCAGTTTGAAAAAGCGGTCAATCCTGACAGCATCGTTTGGCAGCGCTTTGGCAGCGAACATTATGAAGAAGAATGTCTTGCCCTCATTCGTCAGCACGCAGCCCAAACAGGCAGTGAGTTTTCTAAGAAAATTCTCGCTGAGTGGGAATTCGCAAGAACCAAATTCTGGCAAATCATTCCGAAAGAAATGCTAAACAGGTTGGCTGTTCCTTTACAGGATGCAGCAGAGTAAAATAAAAAGCTCGACCCTAAGTCTGGGCTTTTTATTTTAAGGTTTAAACGTCTTAATTCGTTTCAACCTCGATTCCGGTGTCACCGATATCAATAGCCAGATCAGGCTTTTCACTCGGTGCAAATAGGAAGTAAGCCATAACAGCCACCGCGACAACTAGAGCACCAACGATGAAATAAAGGCCTTTTCCGCCCCCAGCATTATTCGCCATTTCAGATTATCCTCATTTTATGTGTTCGTTGGATCTAAAACGCAATCAAAATAAATGAGTTCCCATTCATCTAAATGAGAGAAGCAAGTTAGCGCGCTTTCAACGCCTCAGCCAGTTCATCCGCTTTGGCGTCTTTCAGGGCCGCGCAGAGTTCAATGCTTTCCAACGTTTGCAACAGACTCCGTTCATATCCGGGCATCAGCTCCGCATTCGCTTCCACAAACTCACGGACTTCATCGAGCCTTTCTAAAGAACAGAAATTTCCACCCGCGCCCGGCAATCCGCCCTTACGGACATCAGGCACTTTCTTCGCATAGGCGACAATATTTGCCTTGAACCAATCCCATGTCTGCTCGCCATATTTTTCAGATCTCAAAAGACCACCGAGGACAGTGCCCGCTTGTCGGCCTGTCAGTGGGCTATCCTCTGCCAAAACAACATCTGTGAGGAGCCGTTCATAGACCGTATCACTTTGTATGGAGGATAAAGCTCCAGCGGCTGCCCCCTTTTCGAGAGACGATCCATTCGCCGCCATATCTAGGAGAGCGTCATAAGCAGCTTCCCCCTTCTCTCGCATAGTTTCTCGCAATGCGAGGCCGAGCATATTGGGCGCAACTGCCGATTTATTTGCGTCACCGTCCAACCCTAAATATTCAGAGCCAGCCTTCACCATCTTATTCGTAATTTCCTTATCCTGCCCAAGACGGATCAAGAGATTAGCAAGCGTTGGCGCCAGCAGATCACCCTCAACTGTATCTGTACCAACGATACGATTATATCGGGATTTATAGGTTTGGGTAACATGGCGCGCGAGATCATCACGACTGTCAGCGAGCTCGCTTTCCATGAAGCCGAGTAAGCGCGTTGATCCGGAGGCAACGTCATATTCAGGATGGGTAGCAAAGGCGCTCATGCCGTCGAGAAATACGCTGGATTCCACCTCACCTGCGCGGAATGCCGCGACAAGGCTGTCGAGTACGGTCAAGGCCTCCCGCGTGTTGAGTTGATCGATATTGCCGACCAAATCCGCCCAAGCCTTTGTATCCAGTGTGAAGCGGTAATAGCCTGCTCCGTTTTGGTTCAGCGTAACCCAATCCACCTCACCCGGAATTTTCATTTGGGTTTCGTTCTGATCAAGCAAAGTGCACTGCTTGTTGCTTTTGCCGTTTTGGCCATATGCGATGCAAACTGGAATTTGCCATATCTGACCCTGCTGCGTCTTTGACCCTAAGGGCGCGTAGCGTGATTGGCTCAGAATTATGCCTGTAAATGCGCCAGAGCCTTTCGCTTGGTCTGTAAAAATTTGCGCTTTGACGAGCGGCAAGCCGGGCTGATCTACAAAGCTCTTCATGGCGTCAACAACATCTGGATTTCCGGAGCCTTCAGCGATTGATTTAAAAAAATCATCTCCAGTCGCGACGTCATCTGCGTAACGGTCCATATGCATACGCACGCCTTTTTGGAAAGCTTCTTCGCCCAAATAGCTTTCAAACATTGAAAGCACACCGCCGCCCTTGCGATAAGTGATACCATCAAATTGATCCATAACATTTTCAGAACGCGTCAATGGCTCACGAACTTTACGTGTTGTTGAAAGCGTATCAATATTCATGGCGCCCAGCGATGCATTGAGCGTAACGCGGTCATAATTTGCATCCGGATAAGCAATATCGATAGCTTTGTTTCCCATCCATGTCGCGAAGGCTTCATTCAACCAGATGTCTTCCCACCATACGGGCGTCACGAGATTACCGAACCATTGATGCGCTAACTCATGCGAATGCACGCGGTCATAAGCGCGCTTTTGAGACAGAGGAGAATTTTCACCTAAGAGTAGAAGATATTCGCGGTAAACAATCGCCCCCGGATTTTCCATCGCACCGAAAGCATATTCGGGCGCAGCAATTAGATCGAGTTTCTCATAGGGGTAAGGCGTTCCGAAATACTCTTCTAAGGCTGTCAGAATGGGTTCAGTTCCCTTGAGCGCAAATTCCAAATTTTTGCCTTGGCCTTTGGCGGCAATCGCCCGTAATTCGAGAGGCGTTTTGCGGATGGAGTTTGGCGGAATGGTCCCAAAATCGTTCATTTCATAGGGCCCGACCGCAAAGGCAATCAAATAGGTGGGCAATGGTCTGGTGGTTGCGAATTGATGCTTTGTCCATGCAGCGTCGCCAATCTCTACAGAGATCGTGCCTGTCTTCGGCGTGTTTGAAAGCACAAGCTCATCTGATGGCGACGTAATCGATAGGGTGAATGGAACTTTGTATTTTGGCTCATCAAAACTTGGAAAAGCTTCCCGCGCGCCTAGCGGTTCAAATTGCGTTACGATATAGGCGTTCTCGCCACGTTTGACTTGATAGGCTGAATTTAAATTTTGATTATAAGGCGTTTCATACTCTAGAGTAATAACCCCATCACCTGATGGTATTTTTCCATCCGCTGTCAGATATGCTAGACCGGACGGCGCGTCCTCTTCCGGTATAGCTATAAAGGTCAGAAATTTGGTTTCACCATTTGCATATTCGATTTTCGCCGAGCTCACGCTCATCTCTTTGGCATGAATCCAGATTCTGTCGGCATCTTCATTGATAACGGCTTCAATCGCGACTGTTCCGGACATGCCCTCTTGGGTCGGATCGATCATCATATCGATTTGGTAGCTTTTCGGCGTGACGGTTTCCGGCAACTGCGCATGTGGAATATTCAACTCAGCTGACGCGACAACTGCGTTGCTTGTAGAACTAACATCCGTAGCGGCTTGGCATGCTACAAACATGACCGCCGCGCTGGCTGTTATTACGAGTTTTGAAAGGCGCATAATAAATCTCGAATTCGTTTTCATGGTATTTTAGGTGCCACTATCGCAATAAATATAGCAAATCATACCAAATTCACGTGACATGCAGAGAAAATCAAACTCGCTATTTGTGAAGTTATGCTATAACACATCACCTCATGAGTGCGCAAAGCAACATATCTGAGGCCGATTTGAAGGCTACGGCCGATGATCGTTTCGATCAGCCCAATCGGCGTGGGCGCCCCGGCCGCATGCCGCCGGATGACTCAGCGATTATTACCCGTCGGATCACCGCTTTGGCTGTTGGATTGGGCATCTTCATGGGCGTTGGTAAGTTCTGGCTTTGGGGTGAGACCGGTAGTGTTGGGATTCTGGCGTCGCTCGTTCACTCAGCCTTGGACATTTTTGGGGCTATCGCCAGTTTTATCGCCGTACGATTTGCCGCCAGAAAACCCAATGCAGATTACCGCTTTGGCTTTGGAAAAGCCGAGAGTTTTTCGGCAGTCTTCCAAGTCTGCTTGATCGTCATGGCGGCTGCGCATCTTTTACAAGAAGTCTTCGGCCATCTCGGTCATTCACATGGGCCCACAAAAAGCGGTCCAGCCATTATGGTGCTTGTCGTCTTTATCGCTCTGACACTCTGGTTAATCATCGCGCAGAGCTGGGCCGTCCGCGCAACAGGATCAATTGCTGTGCGCGGAGACCGGGCGCATTACATCGCCGACCTTTTGACAAACATATTCGTCATTATTGGCATTGCAGTCGCAAGCTATACGTCTTTAACCTGGGCAGACTCTTTCGTCGGTGGACTAATGGCGCTTTGGTTGCTTTTCACCGCATTCCAAATTGCAAGATTGGCGTGGAGTCAGCTGATGGACCGGGAACTGAATGAGGATGAGCGGCGGGCCATTAAGCGCCTAGCTATGGCCGACCCGCAAGTCAGAGCGGTAACTGAACTTCGGACGAGAGCCGCAGGGCCGCATCTACATCTTCAAATGCGTTTAGACTTAGATGAAACGCTGACGCTGTCCCAGACTCATGATTTAGTTTTAGCGACAGAAAAGCGGATTATGGACGCATTTCCTGCCGCGGACGTACTTATATATCCGCATCCTGCTGGATGTGGTCACGTCCATGGAAATGTTCGGTTTCAGACAACTGCGCCTTAAACATAAAAGTTGAAAGCGCGTTAAGGCTTCATTTGCCATGTTTGCGTTAAATGACCCCAATGCGGACGCTCTATCATTTTCCTCTGCACCCCCCCTCTCGTATGGCGCGTATCACGCTAGCCGAGAAAAAGTTGAAGGTGCGCGAAGCCGTGGTTAATCCATGGAAACTTGAGCCTGAATTTATAGAGCTCACAGCCGAGGCCATGCCACCTGTTCTGATTGATCTAACGCAACACGGGACACTGACAATTAGCGGCATCAGAGCCATTTCAGAATATGCGAATGATGGCTCAAAACGAAACCCGCTTTTATCTGAGGATGCCTTTGAGCGTGCCGAGGCTAGACGGCTTTGTGCGTGGTTTGATGAGCGTTTCACAGCTGAGGTCGACGCTTATATATTAGCTGAGAAAGTTGAGCGCGCAGTTCTGTCTCAATCTCAATATGATGTGGGTCCCGCAGACCCCGACGTCCTGCGCGAAGGCCGCACGCATTTGGCGGAGCACCTCAACTATATGACGTCGCTTTTGGAAAAGCGGGATTGGTTAGCTGGGCGGCGCTATTCCCTCGGCGATATTGCGGCGGCAGCACATTTATCCTGTTTAGATTTTCTAGGCGAAGTCTCTTGGCGAGACTACCCAACTCTCAAAACGTGGTATCAGAAAGTTAAATCGCGCCCTGCTTTCAGACCTATTCTAGGCGACCGATTGCCCGGGCTTCGTGCGCCACGTCATTATACTGATCTGGATTTTTAACCTCGTGATGGTGGACCCGCTCAAAGCCTTGCGGCAACGCGCAGTAAAGCTTGGTTTCACGCGTCCTCATATTGTCGATTTGGAGACATTTGGGCAGGAAGCTGGAGCGGGTTTAAATGAAGCTATTTCGGCCGGACATCATGCCTCGATGACGTGGTTGGCCGAGACCGCCTTTCGCAGGTCGCACCCCCAAAATTTATGGCCGGATGCCAAATCTGCCGTAATCTTTGGCATGAATTATGGCCCTAATACCGACCCAATGATGACACTTAAGACGCCGGATGTCGCAAATATTTCCGTCTATGCGCGCGGGCGGGATTATCACGACATTATGAAAGGCCGCCTGAAGGAGCTGGCTGGACTATTGGCACGCGATACAGGCGAAGACGTTAAAATCTTTGTCGACACAGCGCCTTTAATGGAGAAGCCGCTGGCTATGGCGGCAGGCTTGGGTTGGCAGGGCAAACATACCAATCTGGTCAGTCGGGAGTTTGGGTCTTGGTTATTTATCGGATCAATCCTAAGCGCAGCCGATCTCACACCTACCCCACCTGAGCTTGATCATTGCGGATCGTGTCGGGCCTGTCTGGATATTTGTCCGACCAATGCCTTCCCATCGCCTTACAAACTCGATGCGCGGCGCTGTATTTCTTATCTCACTATTGAGCATGCCGGACCCGTTGACGAAGAGCTGCGCTCCAAAATGGGGAACCGTATTTATGGCTGTGACGATTGTTTGGCCGTTTGCCCTTGGAACAAATTTGCCAAGATCGGGGAAGAAGCCAAGCTGGCCGCGCGCGAAGATTTAAATGCTCCGAAACTGGCAGAACTCGCAAATTTGGGTGAAACAGAATTTCGAAAGCGGTTCTCAAAATCTCCGATCAAACGTATTGGCTGGACGCGATTTTTACGGAATGTAATTTACGCCATAGGGAATAGCACCGACCCGGAGCTTAAACCGCACGCTGAGGCCAACATAAATCACACTGACCCAGTTGTTGCGGATGCAGCAAAATGGGCGAAACAAAGATTAGAGCGCATTAAACTTGAAAAATAGGCATTATAGAAACACTTTAATCTAATGACATTAGCCATGCTGTGACATCACTTAGCGTTTAACCATTCCACGGTTTCACTTGGATCAAACCCAATTCTATGGGCCTGTATTTTAAGAGTTGAAGTGTCTAGCACTGCAAATGGCCCAGTATAAATCTGCCAACTCATAGGTTCATCATCATTTTCTATGATTTTATAGCTGAGGGATGCACCCGGTGTGCGGCTTGATAATGATACCCTACCCTGATCGAACGACACTATCGGCGACTCTGTTTTCGGCTTTGAAGAGGCTCCACCCCAAATTTTCGTAACTAGGTCTCTCTCAGACATTTCGGGGTTGTCATCGATGCGAAGCAACCAATCATCCATTTCAATTTTAAGATCTCTCAGGATTTCCGCATATTCGGGATCTTCAGCGAGATTATTTAATTCATGGGGATCGGCTATAGTATCAAATAACTCATCGACATTTTTGGAGTCTCGGAACCATTGTGCCTGAGCGTCATTGAGCTCACCCTCATCCCGCAAGCGCAAAAGCGCCTGCATGGTTGGAATTCTTTCACGGTATTTCACTGGCAAATAATAGCCTTGGTCAGGTCGGTAGTTCCGGATATATTTGTATTGTTTATTCTTTACAGCTCTGATGGAGTCCGTGAAACCATCAAACCGATCAGCCGCTGCATGGATAAAGTCTCTTTCGCCTTTGTTCCGTGAAATAAAATCAAGACCATGCATATGCTCTGGGATATCATGTCCTGCCAAGCTGAGCGTCGTTGGTACGAAATCAACAAAACTCACAAGCTGATCATCTTTAATACCCTTATCAAGACTCTTGGGGAAACGAATGATGAGCGGCACTTTTAATCCACTATCATATATGAGGCGTTTCTGGCGCGGAAGTGGCCCACCATGATCTGCGTAGAAAAAAATGATGGTTTCTTCGAGCAGTCCGTCTTCTTCTAATTGCGCTAACACAGCCCCAATTTGCTGATCTGTTTCTGCCAGATTATTATAGACCTTCCACATATCCCGCCGCACTTCCGGCGTGTCAGGCAGGTAAGGTGGGATTGGAAAGTCAGCATCTTTGGGTATGTGAATAGCCGTGTCTGCCTCATCACTTTTAATGGAATGATGGTTAGGGAGTTTCGAAATTTTCTCTGCATCATCTGAAAAATAATGACGCTTCTCTATCTCACGAAAACCATAGGGTTCAAAAAGACCTGACTCATGTGGTGTTGTGAAATTCACGACAGAGAAGAACGGCTTACCCTCAGGTCGGTTTCGCCAATGCGCCGTAGTGCTGCTATCGTGCCACGCATTTTTCGGAGGCTTAAATTGATAGTCAGTCTTGTAATTATTCGTCGTATAATATCCCAGACCCCGCATATATTGACTTAGCATTTTTGCTTGAGGCGGCGGAACCGCTTCATAAGCCGGCAGTCCCGTAATCTCTCGATGCGAAGAGGTTCGCATATGGTTTGCTCCAATTGATGAAGGATACATGCCGAGTGCCAAGCTGGCCCGACTGGGCGAACACACAGCTGAAGGGGAATAGACATTCGTGTACGTCAAGCCCTCCTTGGCCAAGCGACTTATATTGGGCGCATCTATTGTATGGTCACCATATGGCGGCAGAATTGGGCTCGTGTCTTCTATGACGAGCCAAAGAATATTTGGCCTTTCCGTCAGTTTGGCCTCCCCCCCCGTTTCTTTTTTCGGGGCACATGCAGACAGGATCAACGACGCAATTAAAGCAAAACAATGGGCAGTTTTAAGGGTGAAACCTCTGTATTCTTTTTCAGTCAAAAACTTAACCCTATGAAATTAAATAAGCCCCATCGCACGTGGTAGACCTTCGCTGAGGAAAGGAACATAGGTCACAAGAAGAAGCGCGACGATTAGGGCCGCATATAGCATCACCAACGGCCTGATAAGCTTCTGTATGGTCGTACCTCCGACCGCGCACCCTACAAAGAGCACACTTCCTACAGGCGGCGTACACAAACCAATCGATAGATTTAAGACAAGCATGATACCGAAATGAAGAGGCGACATGCCCAATTCCATCACCACGGGCAAAAAGATCGGCGTGAAGATCAAGATCGCTGGTGTAATATCTAAGAAAGCCCCCACAATTAAAAGTACGATATTTATCAAAAATAAGATGATTATAGGATTATCACTAATCATCAAAAGTGCGTCACTTATGGCTTGCGGTATATTTTCATAAGCCAACAACCAAGCCATACCAGTTGAAACACCGATCAACAATAACACCATAGCCGTCGTCTCGATTGATTTGAGAAAGATATCCGGCAGATCTTTTACATTTATTTCTTTGTAAATGAGGGAGAGAACAAGAGCGTAAATCACGGCAATCGCGCTGGCTTCCGTGGCGGTGAAGATACCCGCAATGATACCGCCGACAACAATCAAGATCATTAAAATGCTCGGCCCGGCTTGCAACAACTTCTGCATTGCCGCGCGCATTCTAATTCGCTCAGAGCTTGGATAGCCTTCTTTCTTCGCATATCCAGCCGCAACAATCATGAGAGCTAAACCCGCAAGCAAACCTGGAATATATCCAGCCATGAATAAAGCCGCGATCGAAATTCCGCCCGCTGCAACAGCATAAATAATCAACACGTTACTGGGTGGAATGAGAAGCCCAAGAATTGAACCCGTAACTGTTACGGCTGTACTGAAATTTTTATCATAACCCTCTTTTTCCATGGTCGGGATCATGAATGTTCCGATGGCGGACGTCGCTGCGACAGCAGAACCAGAAATTGATCCAAAGAGCATGCAGGACAATGTATTCACCAAGGCCAAGCCCCCCGGCAATGTCCCAACTAGGGCTTTGGCCGCTTCAATAAGGCGTTTCGCAATTCCACCACGGCCCATTAAATAACCCGATATGACGAAAAACGGGATAGCGAGTAATGTAAAACTATCTAATCCGCCCGCGAGCCGCTGGGCCATGGTGGTCATGGCCGGATCAAAAGACATGGTAAGTAAAAGGGTAGATACAGATGCCAATGCGATACTAATCGCAATCGGAACACCCATAAAAATTAATATAAAAAAGACGCCCAATAAGACAAGTAACGTAAGCAACATGATTAATTACCTTGGGTCAGTTGAGCGGATGTATCGATTGAATCTTGCACATCTGGTTTATGGACGATGCCTTTGAAAATGGCGTCACCGATATATTGCAAAGCGTAGAGGCTCATCAAAACACCACTGATCGGAATCACTGAATATATATATGACATCCGAACACCCAGAGCCCCCGACGTTTGGTTAAGTTCGTGGGTCAGTTGAACAAGTCGACCGCCCCCATAAATCAGGACAAGACACGCAAATAATAAAACGGATAAAAGGGAAACTAACTCTGCGACTACTCGTTTCTTGCCTGTTAGGGATGCCGTAAATATATCAATCCCAACATGCATCCGATTTCGGAACGTGTAGACCGCGCCTAATAGGCCTAGCCATATAAGTTGAAACCTCGCCAACTCTTCAGTCAATGAACTCGGAGCACGCAAGGCATATCGTGAAAAGACCTGCCAAGTCACTGTTAGCACCATCAGCAAAGTCAAAATAATTAGAAACCACCGAAGCAGTATGTCTATGGGCGCGATAATGGCTTTCATGACGCCGTCTCCATAGATTCTATTTGGCGTATTAACGGCCCAAGATCAGACTCTAAGAATGATGCCTTCATTGGTGCGACTGCATCTCGAAAAGGTTGTTTGTCCGGATAAATAATTTCTACACCGGCCTTTTCAACTTCCCTTAGAGCCAATTTTTCGGCTTCTGACCAAAGCTTGCGCTGATGCAGGACTGAAGCCGCCATGGCCTCTTGGACCCACTCCCGCTGCTGATCGGAAAAACCATCATATATCCGACGTGACATGATCAAAATATCGGGCACAGAGCTATGCTCATCAAGCGTATAATATGGAGCGACTTCAAAATCTTTTGAGAGATAATAAGAAGGTGGATTATTTTCTGCGCCGTCGACAACCCCCTGTTGGAGCGCTGTATACAGTTCCCCTGACGGCATTGGCGTCGCCGCACCACCCATTGCTTCAATCATATCAATAGCCGTGCGGCTTGGTAGGACCCTAATTTTTTTACCAACGAGATCCGTCGGTGTTCTGACGGGCGATTCACTCATGTAAAAACTGCGACTTCCCGCATCGTAATAGCCGAGTCCTTGAAGCCTAACGCCCCTTAAGGACTCTAATAGGTTCTTTCCAAGCTCGCTATTTAAGACGCGCCAATAATGGTCTTTGTCTTTGAACAAATATGGAATCGAAAATAACTTCATCGAGGGTGAGAAGCCCTCGACGGAAATAGCTGACACCTTTGTCATAGCCAAAGACCCAATTTGCAAAAGCTCAATAAGTTGACGCTCACTGCCCAATTGACCGTTGGAATAAATATCCACACCCATCGAACCACCGGACAGTTCTTTCAGCGTCTCTCCCATAAACTCCATACCCTTATGAACAGGGTGATCGCTGTTAAGGGTATGGGCAAGTTTTAGACGTGTACCGGAAATGGTGGAACCTGAACAACTAGCCAGACCCAGGCTGAGGCCCGCCCCTGCCATAGCCGCAAAATCTCGCCGAGAAATCTGGCTCATTTGTTTAACTTTTCCTGCTGGCCATCAACCCAAGCAATGAAGCTCTGCTCATCCGTGATACCCATAGGACCTTGTTCCCAGACGGCTGCAAAAGCATAAGTTGGATTGGATATATTGAAGCGTATTGGAAAAGCATCCTTCATGCTGGGCATCAGCCGCGCATCGCCATCGCGGTAAAATAGAACTGCGCCTAAGCCATCGCCAGCCTCGCTTTGCGTATCGCCCCATGTCGCGATGTAGCGCCACTCGCCTTTTTTGACAGAATTACTATTTCTAATCCGTTTGACTTTCGGACTTTTCACGAGGCCCGATGCAAGCGTTGCTTTTGGAAGATCAGATTTTACACTCACCCAAGTCAGAGGGCTGCCGCTCTCTAGCTTATAAGTCGTATCTATATTTCCTAAATCGCCATCAGCCAAAGGTACATTTGTATGCGTAACCTTAAAGGAAACCTCATCCCCTCTTTCTTTCAAAACCTTGGCAGATATTTCGCCCTGATTCCCAAACCGTTCTAGGCTTTGACCCCGGTAAAGACCCAACCCGCCAATACCGAGACTCGGGCCAACCTTTTGCACATCCAGACCCCAATCTGCGAGATCGTGATATTTTGACCGGTAATCAATTTTATCGAGGATGATGCTCGGCATACGCTTTCCAAAGACGTCGGTTACTGCACGCTCATCAAGATAAAGGCGGTACCCAATGATTTCATTTTCCCAACCAATTCCCTCATATGGGAAAATCTTATCTCCGACCTTATGTGATTTCGGAACCTCGAACTCAGACCGTTTTTCATAAACCTCATTCGGGGATGGCATAGTTGAAACACGCAGATCGACTTTTGCCATGCCGTCGGAGGGGGACTCCATCGACCCTGATGTTGCGCAAGCCCCTAGAGCCAATATGGCTGCTGATACACATAAAGACTTGAATAGAGACTTTTTAGACGTGAGCTTAATCACATTCTTCCCCTTTTTGATCATCTGCCATTTGGGTCTTCAAGAGATGAAAAATGACAAAGAAGTTTAGTTTTTCCTTTCTATAGGAGCAATCGGCATAATGATCAATGCTGCATTTTATTGATTATTTCTGTTTGAATTATCCACTCGCTTCAGACATTAAATATCTAAATACAGCCCACTGACCGAGATTAGGCTACAGTCTCATCAAAGGAACACTTTATGGAAATCAGATATTCAGCCGATATTGTTCGCTATAAGACAATGACGAATAAAGAGCTTCGAGATACATTCGTCATCGACAACCTTTGGACAGCCGATGAAGTGCCTTTGGTGTATTCTGATATTGATCGCGGCGTCATCGGCTCTGCTGTCCCAATCAGTAAAGCCTTAGAAATCCCGACTCATAAAGACCTTGCGAGTGATTACTTTGCGCAACGCAGAGAGGTCGGCGTGATTAATATCGGCCAGAAGGGCGCGATTGAAGTTGATGGCGTCACCTATGAAATGGATAACCTCGACAGTCTTTATATTGGGCGAGGTTCAAAAGGCATTAAATTCACGAGTGCTGACGGCAATAATCCGGCGAAATTTTACTTCGTGAGTTATCCCGCCCATATGCGATATGAAACGCAGCACATAAAAAAATCACAGGCCAATGTCGTCAAACTCGGTGCCACAGAAACGAGTAATAAGCGCGTTATCTTCCAGCCTATCCACCCGGATATTGTCAAAACCTGCCAAATCGTGATGGGCTTCACCATGCTGGAATCTGGAAATGTCTGGAACACTTTCCCGCCGCACACCCATAAGCGCCGCTCAGAATTTTACATGTATTTCGACCTCTTAGATGATGACGCGCGTGTCTTCCACTTTATGGGCGAAGCCGACAATATGAAGCCGATGATATTGAAATCAGGCGAGGTTGCCCTCTCCCCAATCTGGTCCATGCATTGCGGCGCGGGAACCTCTGCCTATACCTTTATCTGGTCTATGGGCGGCGAAAACCAAGTCTTTGATGATATGGATCATATCAAACAAAGCGATATCGCCTAACCCTGTTTTTGTTTGCCATGACCCTAATTAAGGGAAGCACTGATTTCATAAAGACCGGGTTTCAACCTCATCAAATCCTTGGCGAATGTTGGCTCGCCGTTTAGGACTAAGTCTTCACCGGCTTTCATCGGCAGAATAATGTCAGCGATCGTGTTTTTAGGCACCCGGATTTCCAGCGCGAGCTTGCTTCCCTCTACACGCCAATCGACAAAGACCTCACCCTGAGGCGTCGCATAGCCTCCTTTTGCGTGGCTCAACTGAGCACCTAATTGAGGCTCGATCCGAATACGTTTGAATCCCGGCTCGGTAGGTGTAATCCCCAAAATACCTTCATAGAACCAGCGCGAGACTGTGCCATAAGCATAGTGGTTCAGCGAGTTCATCCCCTGCGGGTTAAACCCATCTTCGATGGAATAAGAATTCCACCTTTCCCATGTTGTCGTCGCGCCATTATTGATGGAATAAAACCAAGAGGGATAGCTTTCCTTGAACAGTAACTCATAGATGACATCACTGCGCCCCGCTTCTTGGAGAACTTTGGTCAGAAGTGGTGTTCCTAAAAACCCTGTCCGCAAATGAAAATCCGCCTCTTCGATTTCAGTCAATAAATGCTCTACGGCAACGGAGCGCTTGTTTTCAGGAAATAAATCATAAGCCAGCCCTAACAAATAGGTTGTCTGCGTGGGCTCACCTTCTTTCAAATTTAAATCTTCATCAAAAAATCGTTCTAAGAAAGCCTGCTTAATATCGCGATGCAGAGCTTTCAGTTTATGTACATCTTGATCTTCGCCCAGCACTTCCGCCGTTTTTATTGTAAGTTCTACAGAACGTGCATAATAAGCCGTGCCAATAAGATTGAAATTCGTATCCCCGCGATTTCCATTATTTGTGGGTGTCACGCTTTGCGGATAAGGTTGGAGCCAATCTCCAAAGGTTGTCATATTCGAAATCAGGTCTTTGCTCTTGATGCCGTGATAATCCACCCAGCCCTTCATCATCTCATAATTATCTGCCAAAATTGTTTCGTCCCCAGTCGCCATATAGAGCTCCCAGGGGATGATGGTGACGGCATCACCCCACCCCGATGAGGCAAAATTGATCCAGTCTACAAACGGGATATATAGTGGTATTTTGCCGTCTGGTCCCTGCTCTTCGCGGACGCTTTGTAGCCATGCCGCCCAAAAGCCATAGGTATCGGCCATATACATTGACGGCGTCACAAAAACTTGCGCATCGCCGGTCCAACCCAGACGCTCATCGCGCTGCGGACAATCGAGCGGTATGTCGTAAAAATTACTCCGCAGGCCCCAAATAATATTTTCAGATAATTGATTTAATTTCGCATCAGAACTTTCAAAATTTGCGTGAATACGGATATCGGAATGCTGCACCCGTGCGACCGCCCAATCTTTGGCCGGGGCGTAAGAGGTGTCATAGCCAGAGACTTCAATGTAACGATAGCCGTGATAGGTAAAGGTCGGCTGATAATCTATCCAACCATCCTCAGACGGCATGTAGAGATTAGTCGACTGAGCGCTCCTGTAATTATCAGTGTAAAATTCGCCTTTATGCAAAGCTTCGGCGTAGCGCACTTTCACCTCTTGCCCGGCCCGCACGGGAATTCGCAATCTTGGAACGCCGACCATATTCTGACCAAAATCGAAAATGGCTGTTCCATCCTTTACATTTATGATCTCTTCAATAGGCAATGACTCTCTAAAACGTATGGGGGCATGACGCTTTGGCTGAATAGAAACCTCAGCCTCGATTGGCTCAATAACAGCTTGCGTCCAGCCAGTTGAATCGAAACCAACATCATTCCATCCCGGAAATTCTTGGGATTGATCATAATGTTCCCCATCATAAATGCTCGCAAAACGGATTGGGCCTGACTGAGAGGTTTTCCAGTCTTTATCCGTCGTAAGTATTTGCGTTTCGCCGTTCGCATATGAAATTTCAATTTGCGCCAATAGCCGAGCGGGCACTCGGTGATCCCTGTCTAGAAAATCGGAAACACGTCCTGCATACCAACCTCCTGCGAGGCTCGCCGCGATCGCATTTTCACCCTGAACAATATTATCCGTGATGTCGTAAGTCAGGGACTCCACCCGCTTAGCATAGGGCGTCCAGCCCGGGGTCATGACGTCTTCGCCCGCAATTTCAACCCCGTTCACATACGGCTTAAACAGACCTTTTGCTGTGATATAAAGACGGGCCTGTTCAACTTCACCTGTGACCTCAAAGCTCCTGCGTAGATATTGCGGCGTTGCCAAGGTCGCTTGGCTTGGACTTTTCGATAAATCCGTGTCTGGATGCCCAATCCATTGGCCCTTCCAGTCGAAATTACTCAGCAGTCCAAGTTCAATGGACTGTGGCGCACTCCAGCTCGATGGCTTGTCAGTCTCATCCCAAACTTTGACGCGCCAGAAGAGCTTCTGACGAGAGGCAAGCGCCTCGCCCTCATAATCGATCCATGAAGTCTTATGAGACAAAACCTTACCACTATCCCATAAGTCAGCTATATCAGAGAATTGCGCTTCAGTGCTCGCAACTTGAATCTGGTAAGCTGATTGGGAGAGCCCGTCAGATGCTTCGGGCAAAACCCATGAAAATCTGGGAGAGACTTCGTAATATCCCAGAGGATTCACGAAGCCTTCTCCAACTTTGAGCTCAACAGGAGCCGAAGTTATATCGCGCTCAGACGTCGATACAGAGTTGGCAGGACTACATGCCGAGAGAATAGAGGCCATCAACGATATGAATAAAAACCTTAATCCCTTAACCTTCATAGCTTTGAAAGTAGGCCAAATTATCACTTGAAAATAGTCTGAAAGACTTAAATATTCGAGGCAGATTAGATTGAAAATATCTAATCTCGGCTCTGAGGCAGGAAAACATCTGTTAGACAGTTCTTTCATTTTCATAGCCGCCCTCTCCCAAGCCCAAGCTATATGCTTATTTATGCTTGATAATGATCATTTATGCACTATTATCCGCTAAATAATGAACAAGAAACAATCAAGCGAAACATTGAGCTTTAGTCACATTTCGCTTTGACCAAATAAATGTCGCCAAAAGAAAAATAGAAACTAACTCTGCTTGGTTCTTAAAATTTAGCGTAGCTTAGGGAATAAACCAGATGAAAAAAATCGCTTTAATCTGCACGATTTCAATGATGTCGTTAACCGTTGGCTGCTCACCCACCCATGCCTCTTCTAAAGCAAAAAAAGTCGACCACTTTGCTGAAAACGGTTTCGGAAACGCAGTTGCAATCGTTCAACACCCAGCAGGTATTTATCACAACGGCATCACCTATGTGACCTATCAAGGGCCATTAGAAGACCCATATATTGCCGCTTACAACCACGAAACGGACGAGTGGAAAGGCCCCTACAAAGCGGGCGTCAGCATTATGGGGAAAGACCCAAACCGTAAAAAGAAAATTGATAATCATGGCAAACCCAGCATGATCATTGACGATGCGGGCTATATTCATATCTTCTTTGGCGGACATGGGGGCATCCCGTCTATCCATGGTGATAACCCATTGGGCAATCATCATTACGGTGAAAACAAACACGTCGTCAGTAAAAAGCCGCTAGATATTTCCGAGTGGGAAGAGTTGGACACGATCCCGCCTTTCGGAACGTACAATCAAGTCATCAAGATGGATAATGGCGACATCTATCTCTTTTATCGGCACGGAGCCCATCGCAGTGACTGGGTCTACCATATCTCAACAGATAATGGACGCAGCTTCAGCCCCGCCGTTTCATTTCTTAAACATAAACGCCGTACCGATGTGCAAGCCGTCGATAGTTGGTACCCGTGGATTGGACGCGGACAAGGCGACGAATTGATCGTCAGCTTTGATTATCACCTATGTTGGGATTATAAGGCCAGAGAGCGTGGGCATACGGCTAATCGTGAAGATTTGTATTACATGACGTTTAACACGAAAACCAAAGAGTGGCGAAATATTGAAGGCGAAAGCTTGCCGATGCCTTTGACACGCGAGGTGGCCGACGAAAAAGCGAAAGTAACTGATACGGGTGCGCTTTGGACGTTTAACGGGGCGGCTGCGCTAGACCCCAATGGTCATCCGCATATTTTGATGAATGCCGGAAAAGACATCGGAAAAGTCACAGGCGGCCCAAAAAGCGTCCGTCACATCCGGTGGAACGGCTCTTCATGGGTTGGTGGAAGCACAGTGAGCCCTTTAGGCGGCCTTGCCGACCTTGAGGTGAAGTCCGCGACCGATGTCAGCCTATATATGAGCTATAAAGACAAAAATGGTGAAGGCGTAGTGATTAGACGAGATAGTACCAATGCCGGCGAGAGCTTTGACAAGAACAAGCAATTATTCCGCCATGGACGCAACGGCTTTGCCATTAGCGCATTAATTGAAAATGCACATCCGGACGCCCGCATGATTATTACACCCAAATCTAGCGGTACTGACCTTAAAAACATGTACCTGATTGGCGATAATGGTCCTGTTGGGCGAAAAGCGACTGATTTTAAAAAATAGTAAAAACTAAGACTTAATCGATCCCCCTCTTTTGTAACGTCGGGCACTCCGATAAATTGATCAATAATGATTTATATTGATTTTTTATGATTGTGCGCGGTAAGCTTCCACCGTAAGTTAGTTACGAAATAACGCGAATGCGGTGGGGAATAATCATATGCTGTCTAAATCACCTTTGAAGCTGCTTAAAGCTTGTTTGCTACTCATCAGCCTGTCCCTAGTTTTACCCGTCCCAGAATCCCTTGCCCATGAAATAGAGTTTTCGGGTGCAGCTTATGAAACAGCCACACTTTCCGTTAAAGGCCCAGAGCTCGACGAAAAAAGTGAAACCAACCCATTTGCCGACATACGCTTAGATTGGATTATCACGAAAGGTGAAAGTGAGTGGGTCGTCCCGGGATATTTCGCGGCATGTGGCAATGCTGCCGATACGAGCTGCACCCAAGGGAATATTTGGCGGGCTCATTTCATACCATCAGAACAAGGCACGTATGATTGGAAGATCAGGTTTAGAAAAGGTACGAACATCGCCATTCTCAACCCACTTGGAACGCCCTTGGAATATGATGGCCTAACGGGTCAATTTTCAACTGTAAAAGAATCAAATGATCCCATCAAAGCTAGAGGCCTTCTGACCTATACGGGGGAGCAATATTATCGCTACTCAGGCGACAATGGCCTATTCTTCAAATTCGGCCCCGACGCGCCTGAGAATATGCTCGCCTATTCTGAATTTGACGCCACGCCAAATTATAAGAACTTTCGTAAAGATTGGACCGCCCACCGCAAAGACTTCTCACGCAAAGGAAAATCTTTTCTCTGGAAAGAAGATCAAGGCAAAGGCATATTAGGAACCTTTGAATATCTCGCCGACTCTGGCGCCAATTCGGTCTCCATGCTGCTCTGGAATACAGGCGGCGACGACCGCAATGTCTTCCCTCACCTTCTCGCTGTCGAAATGGATGAGTATGCTGCCATGAAACCCAAACAACAATGGTCTGAAGGCGTTATCCAAGATCGGTTTGATGTGTCTAAAATGGAGCAGTGGAGAAAGACTTTTTCCTATGCGGATAAGCTTGGCATCCACTTGCACTTCAAACTTCAAGAAACTGAAAATAATCTATTTATGGATGACGGCGCATTACAGCGCACGCGCAAACTCTATATTAGAGAGATGATGGCGCGCTATGGCCATATGCTGGCGCTCAGCTGGAATATCGGTGAAGAAAACGTTCAGCACCCCGGCGACATACGCCACATGATCAATTATATCGCCTCTCATAATATTTATGATCACCCCATCGTCTTGCATAGCTATCCAGACCAGAAAGAGCGCTACAGACCTTTCTTGGGAGACACGACACGGCTCAACGGGCTGAGCTTGCAGGGTCGGCAAAATGATTATTCAGACCTAAGAAGAGATATCATCAGCTGGGCCAATATCGTAGAGCTGACAGGTAAGAGGCTGGTCCTCGCCTATGATGAACCTGGGCGTGCCGATGGCGGCGCGACTGTCGACGCAGATTATCCGGATGCCTTGCTGCCCTCGAAACGTGAAGTCTCGATCCCGAGTGAGGCATTTTTGCGCGATGGGCTTTGGAGTGCCCTCACATCAGGCGCTAACGGCGTTGAAGCCTATTATGGATATAAAACGGGTTGTTCTGATCTGGACTGCCAAGACCACCGCACACGCGCCCAATTATGGGAAGGTGGTCGACACGCCTTGGATTTCTTCAAAACGCATGTTGGCGAAAGAGCCATTAAAATGCGGGCCAGTGATCTGATGACCGTCGGAAATGACGATTATGTCTTTGCAGATCCCGGTGAATTTTACGTCATCATCCCGGGCGAAGAAGAGGTCCAACTCAGACTGCCAGGCGTTCAAGGTAAATTTATGGTGGATTGGTATGACCGCGCAAACGGAGGGCCATTACAGACTGGGTCTAAACCCTTTATACTAGGTGGCGCGAGCTCTATCACCAAGAAGAACCGCAGACGTCAGGGCCCCTCATCCGTCGGTCTAGGAAGCCCGCCTGAAACAGGTAGTGATCAGTGGGCCATTCTGGTTCGACGCGCGGAGAGCAATGATATTCGAATTGAAGCGGAAAGCTTCGTATCGCAACGCAATGTCAATAAGCGGGAATGGTGCCGCTCTGAGGATTGCCCGTTCGAGTGGCAAGGCGTTAGCAGCGATGAAACGGCTTATGCCGCTATAATCCCTGATACCCGCCTGACCCATGATGACAAACTCATCCGTGGTGAAAATTTCACGAATAAAGCCGGACAAGTCGCTGTCGCTTCATATGACGTCGATTTTGTGATGCCTGGCCGCTATTACGTTTGGGTGCGCACCTTTAGCCGAGGCAATGAAGATAATAGCGTGCATGTTGGCCTAAATGGTGAGTGGCCCCAAAGCGGCCAACGCATGCAATTCTGCCCCGGTAGAAACCAATGGTATTGGGATAATCGCCAACGGACCATTGACGACCACTGCGGCGTCATAGGCGGAATTTGGATAGATGTCCCGAGTGCGGGTCGTCACACTGTGGAGTTTTCCATGCGGGAAGATGGTTTCGTTATGGATGCATTTTTTCTGACGCTCAGCAGCGAAATGCCAGATATCTTGCGCGCGGAAAATGAAGCTACCGCGCATGCAAGCCCACGCTAAAGTTCTTCTTCAAGACTCTCGCTATATGAGCTTCTGTCTATCTGTAATTTCATGTGAAATTTTCATAGTGTTAAAACGATAGCTGACGATAATCGCGTAAAGAACAGGCGGAAATCGCAAAACTCTCTAGCTCTATCCCGCGAGGATAGAAGGAGATGAAGGAAAGATAAGTCACAAGTTATTGGGGTTTAAATTCATTGCTCTGAAATCGAAATTATTTATAACCAAAATTCTGATTAACTGAATAAATCAAGGGACATCCAAATGTCGATTACCACTGTGATTATGTCTGGAGGCGTGGGGTCCCGTTTATGGCCGATTTCAGATAAGGAAAAACCCAAACAGTTTCATAGCCTAGTCGGCAATCAAAGCATGTTACAGCAAACTGTCGAGCGTTTTAAATCCCCTCTATTTAAGGACAAAACAGTCTTACTCGCTAACGTTAATCAGGTCGAACTTATTGACAAACAATTAGAGGGAAGCGATTACCTAATTATTGCCGAACCTGTCAGCCGAAACACGGCCGCCGCGGCCATTGCGGCGGCTTTGTATGTTGCGAGTGAAACTGTCGAAGGCGATGATTTGATATTACTTGCTCCTGCAGATCATGTTATTTCAGAAGTCACGGCTTTTCATGAAGTGATACAAAAAGCAAAAGATATTGCCCAAGACAGCTACATTGTCACTTTTGGCATAACACCAGATAAGGCTGAAACCGGTTACGGATATATTAAACGTGGAGAAGAACTTTCTTCAAATATTTATAGGGCCCAAACCTTCGAAGAAAAACCAAACTTGGATACAGCTACGAAATATTACGAAAGTAAACAGTATGACTGGAATGCAGGTATTTTTCTTTTTTCAGCTCGTAGTTTTTTAGATGAAATATCTCGTCTGCAGCCGGAAATGCTTAGGGCAGTTAAGGCGTCCTTTAGTGATTCAAAAAAGACAAAAAATTGTATTGCTTTAACGGCTGAGGCGTTTTCTCAGGCGCCATCCATTTCTATTGATTACGCCGTTATGGAAAAAACAAACAAAGCGGCGGTAGCACCCTGTGATATTGGCTGGAATGATATTGGTAGTTATGAAGCTCTTCGAGACATTCGAAAAAAATTAAACATCGACTGTTATCCCGCAAACTCAAAATGTATCAATACAGAAAACAGTCTTGTAATTTCTGACGATCCTCAAGTGAACATTATCGGGCTAGATAATATTGGCGTGATTGTGAATAAAGGTCGAGTTTTGGTTCTCAATCTTGATCACTCCCAAGACGTTAAAAAACTTCTTTGATATTGAGCTTCAATGTAACCTTAAGAGAGCTTCAATGACAATCTCCGTGCGGAGTGTCTGAACACGCACTATTCCCTGAACCTTGCTGATACCTGTCAAAACTGGAGGCTTGGCGAGATGACTATATTGAAGTAAAACCACATAAATCATTTGGAAATAAGCCCCCGATAATGTTCATAAACACCCACGGTGCTACCAGCCTGCCGTAGTTGGTGAAATAGGAAAACTCCAGTTCTAACCGGGGGTGAATATGGGGCAACCTCAACCCCTAACGCCTTAAGACAGGTTAACTTTAATGCATCCATGCCACCATTTTTATCGTGGTTTATAGAACCACGAGTACCCTAAATCCGTTCTCAACATATGCAGGGAGAGGTTCAAGACGTAGAATCTCATATCTCTCGGGCGCATCCAATTGTTATGGGTTTCAAAAATCAAGGGGATGACCTTAGAGACGAAAGTCTTCATTCGATTTAGACTAATGGTGCGTATAGCTGTGAGTATAAAGTTTTATTTTTATGTGATTTCCTAAATGGAAATCATTTTTTCGTTCATCTGAATTTTATTCTCTGGCGTTCGTGCCCATTCATAGCACGTTTGATACGTCTCTTGTTTTTTGCGGCTTTTTCCCGTTACCTTATAATATC
>CAZBDT010000011.1:6882-32029 GCA_964490745.1 uncultured Algimonas sp. | reverse complement strand
ATCGCGTAAAACACATTTCTATTTTGGTACTCCATCGCGGAGGCCAACTCTGCGGGCAAGTCCTGCTTAAATCTATATCTCGGCTGAACACTGGATTGTCAGCAGCAACCTCAACACGCCTATGTCTCAACATCGTCAACTGAACGGCCTATCGCCGTCCGGCGCATCGCAGATAGAGAATAGGGGAAGGTTACGCCCTCCCCTGTTTTTCGTAGACTATAAGCGTGCGGCGATAGCGGAGACCGTTTTGGACAGGCCTTCGTGATCGACGTCCTTGATCATGGCGGTCAGTTCTGCCGCCAGCTCTGCATCCGCTGCGCCGGCACCCAGCTGCGCATCGGCTTTATCCAGCGCGGCAGAGACCCTGTCGGCCGTCTCTGCGGTCAGGGCTTTGCTGCGGACGAGCTGATCGACATAGGCTTTGGCAACCACCGGAACAGCGGGCCATGTGACGGGGAATTGCTGTTGCGGGTTAAAGGTGTTGCCTTGATCGGCCAACGCCGCCGCTGCGATTTCATTCTCGGTCAAATGCTCACTGGGCGTGAGGGAGAAGACGTCCAGACCGCGCGCGATCTCTGTGCCGTAGATCTTGCCATTATACCAATAGGTCGACCAGTAACCGCCCAAGACGAGCTTATCCTTATGGATCGGGCCGCGGTCGAAATAGGCGATCTCTACAGGGTTGGTGGAGTCTGTAAAGTCCATGATGGACAGCCCGCCTTGATACCACGCTTGGGCGAAAATATCGCGACCCGGCACGGGAATGATAGAGCCATTATGCGCGACGCAATTCTCTGAATCCGATTGCGGCGCCGGAATTTTGTAATAGCCTTTGAAGACCAATTTCCGGTCTTCAATATCATACATCGCATTTGCACCCCAATCCTTCGGGTCATAAACGCGACATCTCGGGCGGCTTCCCCCACCCCATTCATCGGTAAAGACAACCTTTGTACCGTCATTATTGAATGTCGCGGAATGCCAATAAGCAAAGCCCTTATCCACGACTTCATCAATCCGTGTCGGTTTCAGAGGGTCAGAAATATCGAAAATAATCCCATTGCCGGAACAGGCCCCCGCCGCGATATTGGCTTCGGGGAAAACGGTGATGTCATGACAATGGTTGGTTTGGCGACTCTCCTGTGTGTCATCGCCATGATCACCGCCTTGCCAAAGCCCGGCCAAACGTCCTGTTTCTTCATCCGCAAAGACTGCCGGGCTGTCGATGATGCGCGATTTGGAGGGATCAGCGAGTGGGATTTCGATGACGTCAATACGGAATAGCGCCGTCCGGTCATCACCTGGAATGCCCGCCACGCAACCTGCTAATTCTTCTTCGTCGCGAATAGAGGAGGTCCCGGAATTATAGACAATCAATTTCTCCGCGTCTTGCGTGACAACGGAGTGCGTATGTGAGCCGCGACAAGTCTGAACTTGCCCAACTTGGACTGGCTTTGTCAGGTCGCTTATATCGAAAATGCGCAAACCGCGGAAACGGTCTGCGCTGACATCTTCGCTAATGCCCTGCAAGCCACAATCCACGCGGCCACGCGTTTGCTCAACGGACATGATGAGCAGGTCACCGACAATGGAGACATCGCCCTGCCCGCCCGGACAGACGATAGAGCTGTGCAGTTTCGGCGTACCGTCAACATTCAATTTGTAAATATTATAGCCGTGATAATTACCCGCTACGAGAATATCATCTTGGAAAGCCATATCCGTATTTGAGAAACTGAAGAGCGGCGAGCGACTGCCCCATTCTGTGCTTTCTACACTTTGACCGTCATCACTCCGAGTTCCGGCTTTCTCGTCATCCTTGGAAATGACGGGAGGCAGACCGGACGGGTTTTTCGGATCGAAAAAGCCCGCAGGCTTTGGAAGGGTTGCAACAAGGTTCAGATTACTAATGGCTTGACCTGCATCCAGAAAACCCGCCTTTAGGCCTGCACGCGGGTCCGATGAGAATGAGCGTAAGATCGCACTCATCTGCTCAATCTCGGACGTTTGGTCATTCACAACATCATTTGTGAAATCATATAGGACAGGATCATAGGCAGAACCGGGTTGATCCGTCAGCGTCTTCACCATGGTCAATGCGCCCTCATGATGGGTAATCATTAATGTCAAAAATAGCTTATCGAAATCGACACCTTCTGAATTCGCCAGTTGTTCCATTTGGGCCGGAGTCGCCATGCCTTCCATATCATGATGCGCGCCTTTATGAGCACTCCCATGGCCGCTATGATCCATCATAGTCAGCGGCTCATTCCTTTGTGTGAGCCACTCTTCCATGAACTTTATCTCATCCGCCTGAGACGCTTTAATCCGGCTGGCAATATCGACGATCTCTTTCCGGTTTGTCCGCTCCTCCACAAGATTTGCCATTTCAACAGCTTGCGCATGATGCGGGATCATATTTTGCATGAACATCACATCATCAGGTGAGTAGCTATTGTCGGCAATCTTGACCGCGTCCTCGGCATTTAACGCTTGTGAGGTTTGCCCCGGCGCGCCCGGCAAGATAATTGGCGTATCGCTGGCGCGCGCAGAGGCGATCGCCGCTTCTTCGTCCGAATTGTCAACTGATGGCTCTGACGGTGTATTCGCGGGTTGCTGACAGTTGGTGAGTACAAAACCGCTAAGCGCTGTGACTAAAAACAAAGTTCTAAAATTCATGATATGACCCTCCACTATGTCGCATATTTTATCAGCGACATCTCTAAATCTCTTTTGCCGCAATTAATTATCAAATTACAGCAGAATTCATTTTTTCCTGCAGGTCTGAAAGCTGTGGTCGTTAGATCATAATGCAACTACGCGGTGGCGTGTTGCAGCCTCTTGCGCGGCTATGCCCATTTCAACAGCACGACGCCCATCATTTAACGTAACTTCGACAGTACCAATACCTCTCACGACATCTAGAAATCTCTGGTGTTGGAAAAAGGTGGACCCATGATGATCACCCGCCCGCAGAAGCGCTTCATCAATAACGACATCCTGCGTGACCGGATTTTTCGGAGAGCGCGGCGCATAGGTCATTTGGGCGTGCGGTACAGTTTCTATTCCGCCGGGCCAAAAGCGATGCGGCCCCGGCAGGCGGCATTCAATTTTTCCTTTCGCGCCAACCGCGCTAATTTCCTCATTCCAGAGCGAGCCATCTGCGAACATACAGAGCTCTAACATCGCGCGGACTCCATTGGCGAAATCAAATATGACATAACCAGAGTCCCAAATATCGGATGTCTGCCCGTCATAAACTTCGTCTAAATGATTGACGGCTTGGCCCGCACTAGCACTAACTCGGATGGGCTCAGCCCCGATAATTAATCTCATCAGGTCAAAGAAATGACAGCATTTCTCAACCAGTGTTCCACCTGTATTGGCATTGAATCTATTCCAATCTCCGATTTTCGGCAGAAAGGAAAAGCGATGTTCGCGAATGGTCAGCATCTTCACACCACCCGTTATATCGGCACAGTCTTCGATCAATTTCGCAACGGGTGGCATGTAACGATATTCCATGGCCACCCAAACTGGCGCATCATAGGATTTTGAGAATTGGTCCAGCGCTTCGATCTGCGACGGATCTGTATAAAGCGGTTTTTCACATAGGATGGGTCGCGTTGTGTAACGCGCAATTTCGGTCAGATTTTCAACATGTCGAAAATTCGGGCTGACAATGACAATTGCATCCAATTCGGGATCGGAGACTAAAGATTGGAGTGTAGGATGGATATTGGCACCGCCCGCCTTTGCAGCGGCTGCGCTGGCGAGATCGGGAACAGGATCATAAACACTATGAACTTTCGCACCATCCAACAGGTTGATATTGGCAATATGCTCCTGCCCCATCATGCCGCAGCCAATAATACCGTAACGTTTCATGCAGAAATGATCCTCGACCCTAAGCGAATTGAAAATTGATGTAGAGTGTCCCTCCGTCTAGTCCACTCACAGTTTCGTCCTACAGGCCTTCAATTATGACTATTGTTCCCGTCACATCCGCCGATTTGAACCATCCGGAAATCTCTTGGTTTTCTGCGTTATGTTCGGATGATTACAATCAACTCGGCGTGGCGGAGGATAGCCTGAAATCCAGCTGGACCCATTGCCGCGACATCTTATTGGAAGCCGAAAAACAGGGCTTTCGAAACATCCTTTGCCCGTCCTCTTATCAAGTCGGTCAAGATACGCTCTCCTTCGTCGCGGGATGCGCGCCACTGACCTCCTCTATCAATATGCTAGCAGCCGTCCGCTGCGGGGAAATGCAGCCCATCATGTTGGCGCGCACATTGGCCACATTGGACCATATGCTGGAAGGCCGTTTGACGGTGAATATCATCAGCTCGGACTTTCCCGGCGAAAAGGCTGAAAGCGCTTACCGCTACCAACGATCCCGCGAAGTCGTCTCGATCCTCAAACAAGCGTGGACCCAAGATGAGATCAACCATCACGGCGAAATCTATAATTTTGAAAAGGTACCAACAGCACCCGCGAAACCCTATCAAATTAATGGCGGCCCGCTGCTTTATTTCGGTGGATATTCACCGCCCGCGCTCGAACTCTGCGGGGAACATTGTGACGTTTATCTGATGTGGCCGGAAACGAAGGATAAGCTAGCTGAGCGCATGAGGGCCGTAAATAGCGTCGCCCAAAAATATGAACGCACGCTGGATTACGGACTTCGTGCACATGTGATTGTCCGCGATACGGAAGCTGAAGCGCGAGACTATGCTGAATATCTTGTGGCTGAATTAGATGATGAATATGGAAAACTCATCCGGGAACGTGCGCATGACTCTATCAGTCTCGGCGTGTCGCATCAGGCGCGCGCGCGGGAACTCGCAGATCAATATGGCTATGTGGAACGACATCTCTGGACAGGGATTGGACGCGCGCGTTCGGGGTGCGGTGCCGCTATTGTCGGCTCAACCGACCAAGTGATGAGTGAAATTGAGAGCTATATGAAAATGGGTATGCGGTCCTTCATCTTCTCCGGCTATCCGCATATTGACGAAAGTCGACATTTCGGGACGCGTATTTTGAGCCAAATGAAAACATCATCCCTTCCGCATATTTATCGCCGCGTACCCGCGACAACACCCCCGTCTCCGCTAGGCACTGGAAAGCGGGTTTAGCCGCCGCCTGCGAAGAAGGCTATGCAAGTGCATGTAAACACCATAGAGGCCCCGCACCTGGCCTGATTTGAGTTGGCCTTTTCGATCAGTTTTGATGATCCACCCGAAAGACGGCCATAATGTCCAATATTGAATTCGCGCATCCTGCGCTCGCCTCCGCTTTGGCGACAAAGGGCTACAACACCCTCACTCAAGTCCAAGACGCGGTTCTGGACCCCAAATTGGCGGGTCGAGATGTGCTGGTCTCTGCGCAAACGGGGTCCGGCAAAACGGTCGCTTTTGGACTGGCCATGGCAGACACGCTGCTGGGCGATGCGGACACCTTGCCGAAAGCTGACCTGCCTCTCGCCGTCTGTATCGCGCCAACGCGCGAATTGGCCATGCAGGTCAAGCGAGAGATTGACTGGCTCTACAAAGACGCCAAAGCCAAAACGGCCAGCTGTATTGGCGGCATGGATAGTCGGGATGAACGGCGCAAATTGGAACAGGGCGTCCATATCGTTGTCGGCACGCCCGGGCGTCTCTGCGATCATATTAAACGCGGCGCATTGGATATGTCCGGCCTCAAAGCTGTGGTCCTCGATGAAGCAGACGAAATGCTAAAAATGGGATTTCGGGAGGAATTGGAACTCATTCTCAATGCCGCCCCGTCAGAGCGTCGGACACTTATGTTTTCCGCAACAGTGCCGAAGAGCATTTTGGGTCTAACGAAAACATATCAGCACGATGCAGTGCGTGTGAATACGGCAGCGGAAGCCAAACAACATTTAGATATCACATATCGCGCCCTGACCGTGGCCAGCCCGGATAAGGAAAACGCCATCATCAATGTCTTGAGATATTATGATGCGAAAAATGCGATCGTCTTCGGCGATACGCGGGTTCAGGTGAACCGCATGACCCAGCGGTTTAATAATCGCGGCTTTTCCGTTGTCGCGCTGTCAGGTGAGCTCTCCCAAGCGGAGCGCAGTAATGCCTTACAAGCTCTGAGAGATGGGCGCGCGCAAGTCTGTATCGCAACAGATGTGGCCGCGCGCGGACTGGACTTGCCCGATCTTGAGCTCGTTATTCACGCCGATGTCCCGCGTAATCGCGAAGCTCTGCTCCATCGCTCTGGTCGAACGGGACGCGCAGGTCGTAAAGGTGTCTCCGCCCTGATTATCGCGCCGAACCGCCGCCGCAATGCGGAACGCTTGCTCCGTGATGCAGGCATAGTCGCGGAATGGGGAGAAGCCCCCAGCGCGGAGATGATTATTGAGAAAGACAATCAACGCCTTCTCGACAATATGAGCCTGGACAGTGAAGTGACAGAGGAAGAGCAAACCTTCGTGACACGCCTCCTGAAAGCGCATTCGCCTGAACATATTGCAACGGCTTTCTTGCGCCAATATCGCGACGGCCTGTCTGCTCCGGAAGAGCTTCTCCCAGCAGATTATAAACCTGGCAAAGACGAGCGTGGACCCCGTGAGCCGAGAGCCCCGCGCGAGGACTTTAGCGACGGCGTTTGGTTCTCTATCAATGTCGGCCGCAAACAACGTGCAGAGCCGAAATGGATGCTGCCCATGTTGATGAAATCAGGTGGGCTGAAAAAAGGCGAAATCGGCGCAATCAAAATTATGGAAGGTAAAACCTTCGTCGAAGTCGCGCCAAAAGGCGTTGACCGCTTCCTCGATACAATCGGACCTGACGGAAAAATTGAAAAAGCCATCACAGTCACGCGTGTTGATGGCAAACCCGATTTTGCTGCGGAAAAAGAAAATTATCGAAGCCGCGAGAAGGATCGCAAGTCAGGCCGAACGCGTCGTAATCCTTATGGCGATAAACCGGCTCGCAAGGACAGAAAGCCTCGCCGTGACCGCAATGAGGCACCGAAGCATATCCCTAACAACACTGACAGAAAGAAAAATCGTTCAAAAGATCAGGACGCCCCCAAATCAGAAGGACCTGGATTTAAACGCAAGCCGCGCAAGAAAACGCATGCGGACATGCCGGAGCGCCGCGATCAAGACTTCGCAGCGCCGAAAGCAAAAAAGCCACATAAGAAAAAACTCGCCCGCGCTGCCGCTAAAAAAGAGGGAAAGAAAAGCTCTAAGAAGGGTAGCAGAAAATCACGGAAGACTTAGCAAGGCCGTGCCCTATTTACGTTGGGCGGCAACAATGTGGCCGTCAATCAGGCTTTCTCCCAAAAGCTTCATCGCTTCCATGCGGTGCAGTCCCTCTTGCAGGACGTATCGGTCTTTTCCGATCCTGACATAAATCGGTCTTTGGAGACCATTTTCCAGAATATCTTCCGCCAGTTCCATCACCTTTTCCTCATCCAGCGTTTTTCGGCGGGCCGCCGGGACATAGATTTTATCGAGGGGAACATCGACAATTCGCATAGGAAACTCCGTGAACTATGTTAGTAAAATAGGCAGAGGCGGCCCCAAATTGCAATTGAGATCATATGACACACTTCGCTTTTCCTCCACACGATCCCGTTAGCTTGGGCATTGCGGGTACAGACGTCCGCTTTCCTGTGCGCCGCATATACTGCATCGGCAGAAATTATGCCGATCATGTCAAAGAGATGGGCGGCGATGTGGAGCGCTCGGAACCCATATTCTTCACGAAAGCGGCGGAAACGATCGTCGAGAGCGGTCAGAGTATTCCTTTCCCACCCAATACAACGAACCTGCATTATGAAGTCGAGCTCGTTGTCGCGATAGGACCTGATTTATCGGTCTTTGGATATGGCGTTGGGATTGATTTGACGCGGCGTGATTTACAGGCTTCTGCTAAGAAAAAAGGCGGCCCTTGGGCGCGGGCGAAGAACTTTAATCGCTCTGCCCCCTGTTCTGTTCTCACACCTGCGGATGAGGTTGACCTTAGCCAAGCCCGCATTGTGCTCCGTAAAAACGGAGATATCGTACAGCACGGTGCGCTGTCAGATATGATCTGGGCTGTTCCGGAAATTATAGATCGGCTCAAACAGGATATGGACCTACAAGCTGGCGACCTAATCTATACAGGAACGCCGTCGGGTGTGGGCCCTGTGCAAGTCGGAGATGAGTTATCCGGCGGAATTGAGGGTTTGCAGCGCATCACGGTTCGGTTTAAATAGAATTCGCGCATTAATTTGGGGGTATCACAAAATGGATAGCGAATTAGGGTCTAAATACACCCATGACGACGTTTTACTACCGCTCGCCATTACGGTCATCATCGACAAAAAAGTCCGTAAGCCCGAGATGAATAGCTTTGGCCACCAAGCCAAAGGATTATTCGAGCTTTTCTCACTCGAACAGCTCTCTGACGATGAAATTGGCGATTGGTTTAAATCTCATTCTAAAGAGATAGAGACAAAACTGAACAGCGAACGCCGAAACACGCTTGTCCTACGCGCCTTGTCTCGGTTCAAAGATGACCGGGATGTTGAGGCCGTTTATGATGCCATGGTTTCAATCTCTGTCAGTGACAAAGAATATGTCAAATCTGAGAGTGAGTTGATTAAGTCAGCGGCCTCAATTTGGGGATTCCCACGCCCGCCAATTAAAGTTGACAGATAAGCAGTATAAAACACGGCTTTTGTGATGCAGAAATTGCATCACGATTTTTGATTTCGAAATAAGAGAGATTTGAGCCTAGCTCGTCTCTTTTTCTAACGCCTCCATACGGCGCTGATCTTTCTTGCGCTCTGTTTCCGTCAGATAACGCTTGCGGATACGAATGGACTCGGGCGTGACTTCAACCAATTCGTCATCATTGATATATTCTAATGCTAATTCGAGTGTCATCGTAATCGGCGTGACAAGTGTGACAGCTTCATCCGTTCCGGACGCCCGTACGTTCGTTAGCTGTTTCCCTTTTAGCGGGTTGACCGTCAGATCATTATTACGCGAATTCTGACCAATAATCATGCCCTCATAAACTTCCGTGGCATGACCAATAAACATTTCACCCCGCGCTTGTAAGTTCCAAAGCGCAAAGGCCAGAGCTTTACCAGTAGAATTGGAAATCAGCACACCCTTCTGACGACGCCCAATGCCCGCTTTTGTACGCGGCTTATAGACATCGAAATTATGATAGAGCAGACCTGAACCGGATGTCAGCGTCATAAATTCAGACCGAAAACCGATCAGACCGCGTGTCGGAATTTCATAATCCAAACGCACACGGCCATTCCCGTCAGGCACCATATCTTGTAGGTTGCCTTTCCGCTCACCCAGCTTTTCCATGATAGAGCCTTGGTGGTCGGCCTCAACATCGACTGTCAGTTTCTCATAAGGTTCGCAAAGCACACCATCGATTTCTTTATTCACGACTTGCGGGCGGGAGATGGCGAGCTCAAAGCCTTCGCGACGCATATTCTCAATCAAAATTGAAAGATGTAATTCACCACGGCCCGAGACACGGAATTTATCCGCATCATCTAACTGCTCGACCCTTAGGGCGACATTAGAAATAAGCTCTTTATCCAAACGGTCCTTGATATTGCGAGATGTTACAAATTTGCCTTCGCGTCCGGCAAAGGGAGAGTCATTGACTTGGAAGGTCATAGAGATTGTTGGTTCATCGACAGACAACGCAGGCAGTAATTCCACATGATCCGGATCACAAATCATGTCTGAAATGCCGAGTTTATCAATACCTGTGAAACAGCATATATCTCCCGCTGAGACGCTATCCATTTTCACGCGATCAAGCCCCATGAAGCCGTAGAGATCAACAATACGCCCTTTGCGCTCAGTTCCGTCAGGGGACGCCACGACAACATTTTGCTTGGCGTTCAGCGTCCCGCGCACAACTCGGCCAATCCCGATCACACCCGTATATGTGCTGTAATCCAGCGCAGAGACTTGCAGCTGTAACGGCGCATCGGGGTCGACATTCGGGACAGGCGCATTTTTGACGATCGCTTGGAAGAGCGGCGTCATATCCGTGCCTTCTTGATCGGCTTCATCAGATGCCCAACCATTAAGAGCTGATGCGAAGACAACCGGAAAATCCAGCTGCTCATCCGTTGCGCCGAGGCGGTCAAAGAGATCAAAAGTTTGGTCCACAACCCAATCCGGGCGCGCACCAACACGGTCAATTTTATTGATAACAACAATGGGACGAAGACCTTGCGCCAAAGCCTTTTTCGTCACGAAACTGGTCTGTGGCATTGGGCCTTCGACAGCATCCACGAGAAGGACGACGGAGTCGACCATCGATAGAACACGCTCAACTTCGCCGCCAAAATCCGCGTGACCCGGTGTGTCGACGATATTGATGCGCCAATTCTGTCCATCGGGATCATCCCAACGGATGGCGGTATTTTTCGCCAAAATCGTGATGCCGCGTTCTTTTTCAATATCGCCACTATCCATAACACGTTCTTCGCGGTCACCGCGCTCATCCAGCGTACCGGATTGGCGCAAAAGCTTATCAACCAGCGTTGTTTTCCCATGGTCAACGTGGGCGACGATGGCAACGTTGCGTAAGTATTCAATAGAGTCGGACATGGCAGGCATTTCATCAAAAAAAGACGTTCGCGCGGCCCTTAGCGTAATGACGGTGTATGTCTAGTCCTGCGCGCATTTGTCTTGCTAATTTACAACTCAACTCCCCTAAGCATTACCTGTATCATTTTGTGATTAAGCGCTCACCCAGTTGTCATACAGTGACGCGAATTTATGATCTCAAATGGAAACTATGGTGTGCATGGCCCCGTTGAAATTCATAACGACCTTGTCCAAAGACGACATAACAACAGGACTTGTAAATCATGCGCACTGACATCGCCCCTTCCCCTACGCTTCTTTCAGACTACACCCCGCCCAGCCATGAGCTGACATCCGTTTATCTGGACTTCAATCTTGAGCCTGAAGCCACAACGGTAAAATCCAAGCTAGAGGTGAAACGCTTGCGGGATGAGCCGCTGGTTCTGAACGGTGAAAATATCGACTTGAAATCCGTAAAACTCGACGGGAAAGCGCTGAAACGGTCACAATATAAACTAGACCAAGAGACCCTTACTCTCGCAAAAACGCCAGAAAACTTCACGCTTGAGATAGATACAATCTGCAATCCAAGCGAAAATTCTACGCTCATGGGCCTATATGTCTCCGGCGGACGGTTCTGCACACAATGCGAAGCGGAAGGGTTCCGTCGCATAACATTTTTTCCGGACCGTCCCGATGTAATGAGTGTTTTCACGGTCCGTATTGAGGCCGAAATCGAGTCCTACCCGCATCTTCTCGCAAATGGCAATAAGATCGAAGAAGGATCGCTTGGCGGTGGCCGTCATTACGCGATCTGGCATGACCCTTTCCGTAAACCGGCCTATCTCTTCGCATTGGTCGCCGGGCAATTTGATATTTTGGAAGATCGTTTCACCACAATGTCGGGCCGGAAGATCCCGCTGGAAATTTTTGTCGACACCGGAAATGCCGCTAAGGCCGAATATGCCATGGACTCGCTAAAGCGGTCCATGAAATGGGATGAGGAAGCCTTTGGTCGCGAATATGATCTGGACCGTTTCATGATCGTCGCCGTTCGCGATTTTAATTTTGGCGCCATGGAGAATAAAGGCTTGAACATATTCAACTCTGCCTTGCTTCTCGCTGACGCAGAGAGTGCAACGGATATGAATTTCGAACGGATTGAATCCGTTGTCGCCCATGAATATTTCCATAATTGGTCCGGAAATCGTGTCACCTGTCGGGACTGGTTCCAGCTTTGTTTGAAAGAAGGCTTCACAGTCTTCCGCGATCAAGAATTTTCCGCCGACCAGCGCGGCGCAGCCGTTCAGCGTATTAAAGATGTTCGGGCCCTAAGAGCACGCCAATTCGCAGAAGATGCAGGCCCCCTCGCCCATCCGGTTCGCCCTGATTCTTACATGAAGATCGATAATTTTTACACGGCAACAATTTATGAAAAAGGTGCTGAGCTTATTCGGATGCTGAAAACCTTGCTCGGAGCCGAGATGTTCCGGAAAGGCTCAGACCTATATTTCAAGAGATGCGACGGAACCGCAGCGACTGTTGAAGAGTTTTTAGCCTGTTTCCAAGAAGTCTCCGGTCATGACCTCTCGCAATTTATGTTGTGGTACAAACAAGCCGGAACGCCAAAGTTACGCGTGCAGCGAGAGCGTTTGCCTGATGGAAGAAACCGCATTCACTTTATGCAATCTACAGCGCCAACGCCGGGTCAGCCACAAAAACATGCTCTCACAATTCCTGTTAAATTGCAGATAATTGGCGACCAAGGCCCCTTATCTCAGCCGCAAATGAGCGTCCTTCAAAGTTCGGGGACGAGTGTGACTTATGATAAAATCGACACGGAACACTCCATCTCTGTCTTACAAGATTTTTCCGCGCCCGTGACGTTAGAAACCGACTTCACAACGGATGATTTGCTGCGTTTAATGGGGGCAGATCCAAATCCTTTCAACCGATGGGAAGCTGGGCAAACATTGGCACGGGACTTAATGACGAGCCTTTCCAAAGCGATTGAAAGCGGCCAAACACCCCCAACAAACAAAGCGCTGCAAGGCTATTGCGCGGCTCTTAAAAGCACGTTGGAAAGTCAAGAATTTGATAATGCTTTCAAAGCCTTAACATTAACACCACCCGCTTATATGGAAGTCTTACAAAGCTTGGATGAAGTTGACCCGATTGCCGTTTCGGAATCTGGAAAATGGTTATCGCGTGCGGTCGCAGATCATTTGCGAGACTCTCTCCTTGAGACCTATCACGCCTTAACAGATGATGGCCCGTTTAGCCCGGATGCGCGATCTGCCGGACGTCGGGCTTTGCGTAATCGCTGCCTCGCTTTGTTGGCAGCCCGGCATGATCCATTGGCAGCAAATCTAGCTCAAAACCAACTCTCAAGCGCAACCAATATGACGGATGAACTTGCCGCGCTTATCACACTTTCAAGACTTGGCGGGCAGCGCGTTGAAACGACCATGGAAGCCTTTTACGACAAATGGAAAGCTAATCCTCTGGTCGTAGATAAGTGGTTTTCTGTACAAGCCATGCGATCACATGCAGGCGGCGTGACGTCTATTTTGGATTTAGCGGAATCCTCGCGCTACGAACGTCAGAACCCCAACCGCGTCCGTGCATTAGTCGGCGGTTTTGCGATGGGCAATCCATCTCTATTCCACAAAATTGACGGTTCGGGTTATGCGTTTTTCACGGATCAAGTTTTGGATATGGATAGCCGGAACCCACAAATCGCGGCCCGGCTATTGGGCGCATTTGAGATTTGGAGAAAGTTAGACAAAACTCGCCAAGCCATGATCGTCAGTGAATTAGACCGTATCATCGCCTCTAACCCCAGTAAAAACGTGTTGGAAATCGCACAAAAAACACGGGGCGTTTAACTCAGTCCCCCCATATCAAATAGTTGAATATTCCCTTTCCATGTAAACGCTTTATTTTGTCTTTACGGCTATTGCGTGTGCATGTCAGTTTTACATACTATAGAAGGGTTTCGCGACCATGTCTCTGAACAGCGCTTTTCTGTTCTGCGGCAGCCCATAATAAATCTATCTGATGGTGAAATTCATCATCATGAGTGGCTTGTCAGATTTGACAGTGAGGAGCACTTAGAAGGCGTGTTGCGTCCGGCGGAAAAATCGGGCGTTATTCGTGATCTCGACCTGTCCATGCTGGCCCAAGCCATTTTAGTTTTGAATGAACATCCTCACGACACAGGCATTGCGATAAATCTATCCGGTGCTTCCGTCGATAAACCCAAGTTCAAATCCTCAGTTCTCGCCTGCCTGACGGCTCTGAATGCCTCGCCTACCAAATTGATCATCGAATTAACTGAAAGCTGGGATATGGCCGATCTTGGTTATGCGGAATCTTTGCTGTCTGAACTCAAATCCAGAGGCCATCCTGTTTGTCTTGATGATGTCGGAGCGGGCGCAGCTTCCATCCGCTATCTGCGCGCGCTCCCCTGTAACTGGTTAAAAATCGACGGAGGGTTTGTAGCAGCTGCGTTTAATAATGCCCGGGATTGCGCAATTTTGAAAGCCCTTCTCTCTTTGAGAGAGGCCTTGGATGTACGATTCATCGCTGAGGGTGTTGAGACAGAAGAAATACAGAAATTCGTTGCCGGGCTCGGTTTTGATGCGGCTCAAGGCTACGCGATTGGCCGTCCCGAACCTGAACCTCGAATATCATCACGGAAGAGTAACGAAATTTGATCTTAAACCCCGTCGCAATCGCAAATATCAACATAATATTAACCACGTTTTGTTCGACTATGAAGAATGTCATAGCTATCACTGTAAGAGTATGATTCGACAGACAAGATCCTGATCATGTGGTCAGGTTCGAACACATTGAATGGGCTGCCGTTGAGCAGAAGGGGTTAGAGTTTTGCAAAACGGTCAAGGCCAGCATCCATATCACCAAATGCCCCAGCTCACTGGTCGTCCGAGTGACACTTTTGTACGTCCTCGCACACCGCCTCAAACTCAGCCAGGACCGCCACCACATAGGCATCACAACGTGTCTCCTGTAATTGAAACCCGTCCTAACGCACAGACTACAGCTCAATTCAAAAGATTTTCGTCACCGCCTGGCATTAACTCCGGCACAGATGATTTTCTAACTCGTCTATCTGAACGTTTAGGCGGACGCGCTGTTTTCAGACGCCTCCTGATCGTAACTCTCCTATTTTTCTCGCTTTTTATCATCATTGCTGGTGCCAAATTTATACATGACGTAAACTCATATCGAAATGATCAAATCGGCCGCTTCCAAGCGAGTTTGACAGCAGATGTTAATGCTGTGGCTCGAGCGCTCGATTCAGAAATTGAATGGATGGATACGGCTCTTGCCCTTCCCGGCAATCCGCAACAAATCGTTAACTTTGCCGCGCGCGCTCGGAATGTTGTGGGCGCCGCTATATTAAACGGTAACAGCGATATATTAGCGGAAACGCCGGGCGCAGGTGCACAGCTTGCAGCTTTGGATCGACGGAATTTTCCCAAAAACGGGGTCACGATTGACTCACTCATCAATGACAAAGGAACAGCGACACCAATTATTACGCGAAAAGCAGGCGATAATTATTTAGTTGTAGCTCTTGCACCCGGAACTTTGATCGGTCAACGCGGCGCCACGCGGGCGCTTATCCGTGATACCGGACGTGTCATTGACGGCCCATCTGCGGTCGCTTCACAAGGCCCTCAGACATTTTACAGAATTTCCGCAAACCGCTTGTCAGAAGCTGTTCGCGGGACAGAGACAACCACTATCAGCGCACATTCACGCGATGATATGAAAATGTGGTTCGGGGCCACACGCATACCAAACTCATATTTATCCGTCATGGATATAAAACCCAGAACCACCAACCCCACAATCATTCAGAACTTGATGCTCTTTGGTGCCCTTTTTCTTGGGTCAGCTTGGCTCATCTGGATGTTTATGAAGAACCTACTCAAGCAGATTGATGTGGTCCGGCAACAAAATAATGTCGAAGAAATATCACGGCAAAGATACCGCGCAGCTGTAGACGGCTCGAATGGCGGAATATGGGAAGTTGATTTAACTCGAAATACAGCATTTCTGTCACAATCTCTCGCTAAGACAATGGGATTATCCGAATCGGAAACCGTGCTCCCCCTTCCCCAGTTCCTTGCGCTCTTCGCCACAGAACAACGTGATCAGCTCTATAGCATGCTTAAGCGCGCATCGGTCCACGGATCGTTCGAGATTGAAATTGGCGCGTCTAATTTACCCATTTACCTCTCTTGCCGCGGACGCCCAACGCAAAGAGGCGATCAATCTAAATTAGTTATCGGTATGGCTTTGGATATTACAGAGGCCAGAGGGGCCCAAGCCAGATTACAAGCCGCCGAAGCCAGGCTATTCGATGCGCTGAGATCTATGAATGATAGTTTTGTTATTTGGGATCAGATGGATCGACTGGTTTTATGGAATAATAAATTTGAAGATTTCTTTGGGTTTAAGCCAGGTCAGCTCCGTCAAGGCATGCCATATGCAATGATCGAATATCATGCGAGTGAATTCATCTCTCAAACATCCGAATTCGACGATACTCTCGGTAACGAAATTCAGCTCGCTGATGGTCGTTGGCTGAGATATCTCGAAACACATACCGCAGATGGCGGGCGAGTTTCGATCGGAACCGAAGTGACAGCCATCCGCACACGTGAACATCAATTACAAGTCAATCAAGATGCTCTGGAGAAGACAATCAATGTTCTCAGAAAGTCACAAATCCGCATTGTAGAGCTTGCCGAGAGCTATGAGCAGGAAAAAATCCGCGCAGAAGAAGCCAACCAATCTAAATCAGAATTTCTCGCCAATATGTCCCATGAATTACGGACACCTTTGAATGCGATTAATGGCTTTTCCGATATCATGAAAAAAGAACTCTTCGGTCCGCTTGGTGATGCGCGCTACAAAGAATACGTAAATGATATCTTGTTTTCTGGGCAACACTTACTCTCACTCATAAATGACATCCTGGATATGTCTAAAATCGAAGCTGGTAAGATGACCCTGAATACCGAACCGATCGTCATGTCAGATATCATCGCACAAGTTATTCGAATTGTACGTGGGCGCGCCGACGAAAATCGTCTGAAACTCATCTATGATGGCTCCGTAACGCCGGAAATCGAGGCCGATCCTCGCGCTGTGAAACAGGTATTGCTAAACTTAACGACGAACGCGATTAAATTTACACCAGAGGGCGGGATGGTTCGTATTGCGGTAGAAGCTAAATCGGCTGGTTTACTCATTCATGTCTCTGACACGGGCATTGGGATTTCTGAACAAGATATTGCACGTCTCGCGCAACCATTCGAGCAAATTGATAGTCAACATTCTCGCAAACATGAAGGGACAGGTTTGGGCCTCGCCTTATCAAAATCACTTGTCGAACTGCATGGTGGTAACTTTAAAATCAGCTCTGTCCTCGGCGAAGGCACGACCGTCACATTTACAATGCCAAAGACTGTTCAGGTCAAACAAACCGCGCCACAATCAAACGAAGTCGGCAGCGAAATTTCTCGCTTGGCGCAAGACATTGCAGATGTATTACAGGCCAGCGGAACCGTATCGCCCGAGGCAAATACAGCAGATCCAGCGATGCAGACTCAAACTACTGGACAGGCCCCACTTACGGTCGCCCCACCCATTCAAACTGGCCCGGTAGAATATCAACCTGTACAGCAGCCGGGCCCGACACAAGATGTGCCATCCCGACATAACGCGGCTTAGTGGAGATAATGGCTAATTTTGCTAACGCTTAAGCCGACGGAACGGGTTTTGACTCGCTTTTCGTTCGCGGGAAAATCAATGATGCCGTCAAACCGGGACGATCAGGATCACCGCCTTTATTTATAGCCGGTAAGTCCTCATTGTCGCTCATCACGAATTCAGCACGGTGCAGATCAGCAATTGCTTCGACCAAAGACAACCCCAAGCCACTGCCCGGCAAGGATCGCGATTTATCTAAGCGTACAAAACGTTCTTTCACGCGTTCCCGATCCCAACTCGGGATACCAGGCCCATTATCGCGAATAGAAATTTCTACGGCTCCGCCACGTTTCTTCCGGCTGACAAGACGGATTGATCCCCCGTGCGGTGTATATTTAATGGCATTTTCCAATAGATTTGAAACAGCCTGAGAAAGCAATCCACGATCAGCCATAATGAGAGTCTTGGACGCAATATCCGCTTCAAAACTCAGGCCTGCATCTTCGCAAGCCGGTTCATAGAGTTCTGCCAGATCGTCCAAGATCGTCTTAGGATCTAACGGTTTGAGCAACTCTCGCTGTTCGCCCGCCTCCAGTCGTGCAATGCGGAGAACAGAGTCGAAGGTAGAAAGCAACTGGTCTGCATCCCCAGCGGCCTCATAAAGGGTCAACGCTTCCTTAGAATCTCCCAGCTCGACAGCCGCCGTTTCCAATCGAGTCCGAAGGCGGGTCAGAGGGGTCCGGAGGTCATGCGCTACACTATCGCCCGCATAGCGCATGGCCTGCATCAAGCGTGAGATATGATCAAGCATTGCATTTAAATGCTCTGCCAAAAGGTCCATCTCATCCTCGGAATAATTCCGCGGCGCGCGGCGATCCAAATTCCCGGCCCGCACGTCAGTCGCCAATCTATTAAAGCCTTCAACTCTACGCGCAAATCGGCGCGACACGAAGAAGGAAGATAAGAGACCAAGCAGTAAGGCGATACCGGATGACGTCAAAATCGCTGTTCGCACGCGTTCACCCGTTCGGGCAATCGTTTCGACATCCCGTCCGACCAAAATCACGAGAGAAGGTTCACCATTTAACACAATATTTCCAGCAATAGCGCGGGCCCGTCTCTCAATAATGCCCTCATCCTCTTGCTCCACGGTGTAAATAAATTTCAAGCGCGTAAATTGCGCATTTTCCAGTTCAGGAATCAGACTTTCTTCCTGGCCTGTTGTTTGTACGGTTTGACCTGCGAGGTTGCCTGTTATCCCGTCCTGACTTCGTAAAACATAAACGCGTTCAAAAATATTTGTATTTGAAAGTCCTCGTTGGAAGACGGCATTGCCAACCAATGTGCGGCCGGCCTGATGATAAATGCGTTTCGCCGTCAGAGAGGTCGCGGGTTCAAGCTCAGATAGAATCCCGCGCTGACGAGCATTTGTTAGTGCCGTTAATCCGGCATTGTCATAAAGCGTCTGCAATTCGGCTATTTCGGCTTCATTCGCGGCGTCGACCCGGCGGAGTTCACTGTAAATCGTGGCATAATAGATATAGCCGAGCGCGACGAAGAGCGAGAGCGCATACAGCAATGCGCCCAACAGTGAGATTCTGAAGAGCGTATTGCGATAGAGTTTTCGAAGAGACCCGAACATTTATTCGGCCTTATCGTGTTAGACCTGTAAGCGATAGCCCGCACCGCGAACTGTGTGCAGAAGCGGCTCATCAAATTCCTTGTCTATTTTCCCACGAAGGCGAGAGATATGAACGTCAATGACATTAGTTTGGGGGTCAAAGTGATAATCCCACACTTTTTCGAGCAACATTGTACGGGTCACAACTCGACCTGCATTTCGCATCAAACACTCTAAGAGCCGGAACTCACGCGGTTGCAGCAGAATTTTCTGACCATCTCGACGCACTGTACGCGCCAAAAGATCCATTTCTAAACCACCGACCTTTAATTTTGTCACCGCTGCCGTCGGGTCAGAGCGTCGACCAATGGCTTCAACGCGCGCTAATAGCTCTGTAAAGCTATAAGGTTTTGCCAAATAATCATCACCACCTGCACGAAGGCCTTCAACCTTTTGGTCGACCTCGCCCAGCGCGGATAGAATCAAAACAGGGACAGCATCTCCGTCTTCACGTAGATCAGCCAAAACTTCCAAACCATCTCGCTTGGGCAGCATCCGGTCCAAGATTAAAGCATCATAATCTGCGGCGCGGGCCATTTCCAAACCGAGATCCCCATCCGGGGCGAGGTCTACAACATGTCCAGCCTCCATAAGGCCTTTGCGGACATATTCAGCTGCAACTGAATCATCCTCGACGACTAATATTCTCATTACTTTTCTCCTTAGGTCCCCACCCAGAATTTAGATTTAACTCGGTTTGCAGCGGCAAAACCATCATCGTCTCGCGTCCATCTTTATGACGGACTAAGACAATAATTCCGTCTTGTTGCGCTGCTTTGGCGTTCAGAATAATGGACTTCCATTTAGCCACCTCAGCAATTGGAATTCCATCTGCTTCCATAAGCACCATGCCTAATTTGAAGCCAGCCTGTTCCGCCACACTGCCGGGATCTACGGCTTCGACATATATGCCGACCTGATCAGAGCGCATCTTAATCGCGGACCGAAATTCGGCCGAAATATCGAGAACATGGATACCCGTATCAATGTTCACCTTTGGCTTTGATTTATCCTCCGGTGGCGGAGGCGGCGGTAGTCCTTGGGCCGCAGCGCTCGCTTTACGAATCTCATATTTTTCAGGCCGCTCGCCAATCTGAACGTCCAGCGAATAAGTCTTCTCATCGCGCTCATAAATAAATTTGGCGACTTCACCCGGCGTAATGCCACCAATCGCACGCGTGGCCTCAACAGAATTTTTGACGACTTGGCCATTTATATCCAGAATAATATCATCGACTTGTAAGCCGTAAATATCGGCAGGGGAACCGGGGAGCACGTCGTTGATCGTCGCGCCGCCTTTGAAAAATCCGGGTTGGCCTTCGACTGAATATTCAGCGGTGCGCAATCCAGCGCCCAAATATCCTCGACGCACACGACCGTTTTCCCGAAGCTGTGTTATGATAAGTTCTGCCGTCTGATGCGGGATAACAAAAGCGATCCCGACACTTGCGCCGGTTGGGGAATAAATTGCGGAGTTTACGCCGACAACATGTCCATCCAAATCAAAGAGGGGGCCGCCTGAGTTACCCCGGTTAATCGTAGCATCGGTTTGGATATAATCGACGTAGGAACCACTATCGACTTTTTCTCTGCCAATGGCGGAAATCACACCTAAAGATGTGGATTGACCAATTCCAAAGGGGTTACCAATCGCAACAACCCAATCCCCGATGCGTAAATCTTCTTCCTGATGAAAATTAACATGTGGGATTTTCTCGTCGGTCTGAATTTCCAGCAGCGCAAGATCTGTTTCTTCGTCAGTCCCGAGAATGCGAGCGGGGTATGAGCGCCCGTCATTGAACTCGATATCAATATTCGTGCCGCCTTCGATAACATGGTAATTTGTGACCACTTCAAGGTCATCAGAAATAATGAAGCCGGACCCCTGCCCTTCGCTTGTCGTTTCTCCGGTCTCAGTTGTCACAATGATATTCACGACAGACGGACTCACCCGCTCAACCAAATTCGCGATAGACGGTAATGCATTAATCGGCATGTCCATCATATTCATCGAGGGACGGACTTGTGGGTTAGCTTTTGGAGCAGTTACACCAAGACTGACTGCTCCATTTGGTTCAGCCATTTCCTTTGGTTGACCAATGATATTTGAAATTGTTTCGGGTTGAATATCTATTCCGAGATCACGCAAGGATTTGAAATTCGCTTCGTTGAGTTCCAGCGCGACGGGCTGGTCTAAAACGACTTCATATGTATCGGCATCGGCATAGACGATAGTCGATTCTTGCGCGACGATCTGCGGCGCAAGACCAAAAGCCATGGCAGACCCTAGCAATGTCAGTTTCAGCTTAGACACAATTTCACCCTTTCCACGTGTGAGACTGCACAGGTCAGAATGACCCAATGCTGTCCAAAACATGACGAAACGTTCATAATAGAACTTTTCTTCAGCGTCGTGACATGTCCAGTAAAAGGTTGTTTTTGGGCATATCGCGCAGCTTTGCGCTATTAAACCCGTGCTTTGCGAAGATATGCTTAACAGCAGATAAATCTCTGACGCCCCATTCGGGATTTCTCCGTTTAAGGGACAGATCAAAATCAAGATTGGATGGCGCGGTACTTTCCCCTGTCAAAAACGGGCCATAGAGAATCACTTGACCATCAGCTTTGATCGTTCTCTCCGCCAGTATGACGAGGCCATGAAGCGCTGAAAGCGGTGCAATATGAATCATATTAGCGCTGAAAATAGCGTCATATTGTGATGTGATTTTCGACCGCGACTCAGGGTCTGATACATCCAGATCGAGTGGCAGGCTAAATTCCTGCGGCGCATAATGCCCCCAAGCTGCTTGGCTCGCGCGTGAGGCCGGATCAGGATCAGAAAATTGCCAGGTTAGATCGGGTCGCAACCTCAGAAGCTCAACCCCATGTTCGCCTGTACCACTGCCGATTTCCAACACAGAAGCATTCAATGGCAAAAGCTCTGACAGGCCAGCGGCGATAACGGCTTTATTCCGTCCAGCTGAAGGTGAGAAAAGCCGACCCTCTTCGACCTGACGTGTTTCTAGTGCAATGGGCGGTTTAGACATAGCGCGGCCTTAAAGCTCGATCGCAATCGGCAAGCGCAACTCTGCTTTCAATCCGCCCATATCAGAGCGAGAGAATGCGAGAGACCCTTTATAGGCATCTGCCAAGTCTTTCACGATAGAAAGCCCAAGCCCGCTACCGGGTGTCGCCTCATCTAATCTTGCACCGCGCTTCATGGCCGTTTCAATTTCGTCAACAGTCAGGCCCGGACCATTATCTGCAATGGTTATAAGACAAACGCCGTCCTCTAGTTTTTTTATAGAGACATCTATCCGACTGTTTGTCCATTTGGCGGCGTTATCCATCAGGTTACCAACCATATCCTCCAGATCGCGGGGGTGTCCGCGGAATGTCAGACCCGCCTCTCCGACTTTGTCGATGATTAAATCTTTGTCCCTATAAATTCGAGGCAGTGTTCTGACTAAGCCATCAAGAACTGGGTCAATTTCAGCCCGCACACCAATGGCTTGCCCCCTCGCAGCGACACGGGCGCGACGGAGATGGTGATCCACTTGTGCCGCCATATTTTCTGTTTGTTTTGCGACAATTGGAGAAGGCGTCATATCAGCGGCTTGGGCCTCATTCCGTAAAACTGCAATTGGCGTTTTTAAGGCATGTGCGAGATTTCCTACATGGGTTTGAGCGCGATCAACGACAGATTTATTATGTGATATCAGAGAGTTAAGTTCTTTCGCGAGAGGCGCGATTTCCAGCGGGTAATCCCCCTCGACCGATAAGGTTCGGCCTTCACGCACATCAGCAATACGGCGTCCCAAATCAAAAAGCGGCCGCAAACCAAGTCGGACCTGCGCATAAACCGCGAAAATCAAGCCTAGGGTCAGGATCAGGAGCAATATGATTGCGGTTAAGATAAAATTCCGAATGGATCTGATAATAGGCGCGCGATCAGCCGCAGATAGAACCACAACAGGTGTCGTCATATTGGGTAAAACAACTTGTAAGGCGACGGCTCGTAAAGTTTCATTTGCGTCTATATCTGGTCCGGATGTCGTAAACCGTACAGGATCTTGACCCTGCTCCGCCAGTTTCTCAATGACTTGATCTGATGCAGGTAGAGATGCGCCATAAAGAGATCGCGACGACAATATGGGTCTGATTTCACTTTCATTCTCAATCCTGCCAATGACCCAGTATTTTCCGGAAAGCGCGCGTTGATAGCGTGGGTCAGGCAATTCACGCGATAATCGCAAAATTCCAGCCTCTGACCGTTCCACGCTGGCGATAAGCCCTAAGACGTCAGATTCGAGCGGTTCTTCAAAGCTTCTGTAAGTGGAACTACTTGAAACCCAGGCCAATGCCATCGTCACGAGAATCAATCCTGGAATCGCCCATAAGAGTGCGGCCCGCACCAGCGATGAAACAAGAGATGGCGGTGTCCGCCGGTTCATGATTAGTCTTCAGCTTCAGCTTCTGGGTCCAGCAAGCGGTAGCCGAGGCCGCGAACAGTCTCGATCCGCTCCGTTCCGATTTTCTTACGCAATCGCCCAACAAAAACTTCAATCGTATTGGAGTCACGATCAAAATCTTGATCATAAATATGCTCAACCAGCTCCGTGCGTGAAATCACACGCCCCTTATGCGCGGCCATATAGGACAAGAGACGAAACTCATGGCTGGTGAGTTTGATCGCCATACCGTCTACAAAAGCCCGTGCGGCCCGGTTATCAACCATCAAATCACCAAGTTCGATTGTATCCGTTGTGTGACCTGCCGCACGACGCAATAAAGCCCGCAAACGCGCCATCAGTTCCTCAACATGGAAGGGCTTGGTAAGATAATCATCGGCACCCGCATCAAATCCAGCTACTTTTTCTGACCATTGATCCCGCGCTGTGAGAATCAGCACAGGGAATTTCTTACCATCGGCCCGCCATTTCTGAAGCACACTCACCCCATCAATCAAAGGCAATCCCAAATCTAGAATGACGGCATCATAAGGCTCTGTATCGCCAAGAAAATGGCCTTCCTCGCCATCCATTGCCGTATCTACGGCATAACCTGCATCTTTAAAAGCAGACTTTAACTGACGCGATAAATCGGCATCATCTTCAACTATCAGAATACGCATGGGGGACCTTTCGGCAGAAACCAGTTTTAGGTTACTTTTTGACGCGTCCGGTATTGGCGTCAATCAAAACGTCGACAACTTGGCCGGATTTTTTGATAACACGAACACTATAAGTGTCACCGCGACGCTTAATATCGACAACTTTACCGCCCGGAACTTTTTTACGGGCGATAGACTTCGCTTCAGCAGGCGTGATAGATCGCTGGGCCTCTAACACAACGACAGCAGACCATATTGAATTAGCCGTCTGCGCCTGTGCAGAAATTGCCCCTAAAGACAATGAAGCCGCCATGAGGGCGGAAAGGATATGACGTTTCGTCAACATAGAATCCCTTTTATTGCCCTGCCCCTGAATGGTTTCTGAACACAATCCATAGGTCAGGTTAAGGAGGCGTCAAGATGAATCCCAAAACCTTTAAATCAAATTGCGCCTTAACTCATGATTCTCGCCATCCGGTAGTTGAGCAGCCAGCACGGAAGCCCCCGCCAGCTCACCATCTGTCAGGACAATTTGTGCCGTCACATACAAATCACCCGTGCCGTCTTTGGCGCGAACACCTTTGCCTTTCAAACGGAACCGTTTTCCTGAGTTTGTCCCTGCGGGCATTGAGAGCGAAACTTTTCCTGTAGGCAAGTCAAGCTCAACTTTCACCCCTTTCATGGCCTCCGACAAAGAGATCGGAACGGTCAGATTAAGATCATTATCCACTCTTTTCAATCGCTTATGAGGTTGAACCATAATTTTTACGCGCGCATCACCGGGTGGGCCGCCATTGACACCGGGTTTACCTTTTTCGCGCAAGCGCAAGGTCTGACCGTCTTTAATGCCTTTTGGAAAGCGTACAGTTAGACCCTTGCCCAAATCCTTCACACCGCCCGTCAGGGCATCCAGTAAGCTCATACGGAGTTTATAGCGGACATCTTCGCCTTTTTGCGGAGGCGCTTGGCGGCGTTGATACCCACCACCCATTCC
>CAZBDT010000011.1:0-6782 GCA_964490745.1 uncultured Algimonas sp. | reverse complement strand
CATGCCACCAGCCCTGCGGCCGCCGCCCATATTCATGCCAAAAAGCGAGGAAAACAGATCGGACATGTCGTCTTGGCCCATACCGCCAAAACCACCGAATCCTGTATTCATACCGCCTTGCGCATTGGCGTGACGAAAACCGCCCGCAAAGGGGTTTTGCTGCTGACCCGAGGCATCAACTTGGCCCGTATCATATTGCTTCCGCAGACTTTCATTGGACAGAAGATTATAAGCGGCTGTGATTTCCTTAAACTTTGCCTCTGCGGTTTTATCTCCCGGATTGACATCCGGATGATATTTCTTTGCCAGCTTACGATAAGCCGACTTAATCTCCTTATCCGAAGCCGTCTTGGCAATGCCGAGTAATGTATAGGGGTTCTTAGCCATGGTCCCTAGATAGGGCGATGCTGTTGAGTTTCAACAGATTAGATATAAATCACTTTAGACGCCCCCTGACCTCCTATTGGATCAATCGGCGTGAGCGTAACAGGCGTGTCTGAACCGCTTTGAATAGGGAGAAGCGCCTGTGTTCCTGAGACCAATAATTCACCCCCCGGCCATGTAATCTGGACCTGAGTATCGGGATCGATTTTGTCTGAATTGTCCAAGTTACGTGGTATCCAATTCAGTTGAGTCTGCTCACCCACAGGCTTGACCTTCATATGTACGACAGAAAGTGGACGTAAATGGACCGCACGATATTGATGTGTAGCTGCAACGCCCGCACGCCCGGCAGAGCTCACAGAGATGTCCAAAACGTCGCCAATGAAGTCTTCGTCGATCCGAAGCGTCCCCAGCCCGTCATCCAGCTTGAAGACCCGCGCGCCCGCAGGAATCACCTCAATCATCATATCATCCGAATTATTCACCCCCCTCAGAAGCGTATCCAAACGAAAGGTCTGCTCGCCAATTAAGGTGATATTTGCCGCAGCGATAATTTCCCAGCCAAGAGATGTCTCTACGGCAAAGCGATTGGCCCCGTTTAAAACATCGATTTCCGGAACAGAAAATCCTGCACCCTCGGGCATATAGATTTCAATCTGACTCTGACGGTCCCAATGTGTTGCGGGTCGAATTAGCAATTCAGTTAAGAGCGCCCCCATTTTGACTGAAGTGTTAAGTCTCACTGTCTCTGACTGAAACCCAAGTTCCGTTGCGCGAAACGGGTCCTGCAAAGCCCCGACTTGCAAGCCCTCTGTGCCGGGCAAATCAAAGGCGAGCGCAACGGGTTCAGACACCCATTGCGGGGTCGACAGGGCCGCAGGGATGCCGCCCGAAACAATCGCGGAAGTAAAATGCTCCGGCAGGGCGATGCAATTTATATCGGCCTGAAGCCCGGATCGAATTTGAACGACCTGCCAAAGCTCTTCGGTTTCCGGCAAGGTGATCAAATCCCCGACTGTCGGCGCGGATTGAACAGCCATTGAAAAACGCGCTGCGCGACGAGAGGGTTCAGACCTCGCCAGGCGATTTTCAACAATGGCTTTCGCCTGGGCCGGGTCCATGAGGATGGGCGCCTGCATTTGTGCAATGCGGACGGTCTCCGTCAACGCATTACGGGCTGAAATCGTGGCGATTTCATAGTCCCGTGTCGCGTCAATGAAGGTCAGCCGCGCATCTCGCAGCGAGGTCATATTATCATCGACTGCGAACTGAATGGGCGCGCCGTCTTGGGCGAGTAAATGCTGAGCAGAAATCGGTGTAGTCGGAAGCGCGGATAATGCGGCAAAACTCACTTGTCCGGCCTGCTCTCTCACGACCAGATCATAACTGTCGATCAAGGGCGCGAGCACGTCTTTAGCCCGCATGGGGCGATCAATGATAAAACCGGAAACCAGCCCATTTACGCCTGAGAGATCAATCGCATCGAGACCGACATCGTCGCAGATTTCGGTGATAACATCCTGCAGGGGAACCCCACCTAAGCGCCCTGAAATCCAATGCCCTCTCTGCCAATTGGGACCATCCGACCACACATCCGTTCGAGCCGGAAAATCGGGAAAGGGTCGTGCATCCCACGCCCAAACAGAGATCGCAGATAGATCAATCATGGACCGACCATCCCGATCAGAAACAGGGTTTATCTCACTCTGTTCCCAATAGCCGATGAGAGACTCCAAATAACGGCGTTGAACCAGATCGTCCCGCGAACCCGTTGAATAATATGGAATATTACTCTCAACTGATTTCCCGTCGGAGAATAAATTCGGTTGATTGGCGCCCTTATCTACGGCCGGACAGCCGATTTCTGTCAGCCAGAACGGCTTGCTCTGCGGCACCCATTTTGTCGGGGCTTGCGTGATCCCATTAATACTATTCCGGTGTGGGTTAGACCACCAATTTCGAAGATCTTTATAACGGTAAATCCAATTCGTGATGGGCGAGCGGATTTGCGCATCACGATCCGTCTGAGACGCATAATACCAATCATAGCCTTCCCCACCTTCAACATTTCCCCTTAAATAATGAGGGTCATAAATATCGTTGAAAGCCTCGCCATCGACATGCGCCCCGTCGCGCCAATCAGAGAGCGGCAAATAGGCGTCAATACCGACCGCATCAATTGCGGGATGGGACCATAAATCATCCAAATGAAAGAACACATCCCCGCTGCCATCTTGCGGGTGATAGCCGAAATATTCGCTCCAATCCGCTGCATAAGTCAGCCCTGTTTCCGGCCCCAACATCGTTCGGACATCCTCTGCCAGTTCCGCCAATTCGGTAACAGCCGGAAAATTATTTTGGCCGTCTCGGATAGTCGTCAGCCCGATCATTTCAGACCCGATGATAAAGCGGTCCACACCGCCCGCGCGTCGCGCCAAATTCGCATGAGACAGGATGTAATTACGAAAGCCAGTGTCGTTCGCGCGGTAATGGTCTTCACCTGCCCCAATAGAGTAATCGGACTGCATAGCGTCACCGAAAAATCGTCGCACATTGCTGGCCGTGCCCGTTATACGCCCCCGCCACGGAAAGCCCGGCGCATCGACCATCATAAAGGGGTAGAGCGTTACGCTGAGCCCTCGCGCTTTGATGGCGCGGATCGCTTGAATAAGGCTCTCATCTGACGGCGTACCCCCAAAATTCGGACGACCCTCCTCATCCGTGCTGACCAAATAAGCCGTATTCCGTGTGTCACGTCCGACCTGCCACGAACCATTACGAAGATTGCGAACACGCCGCTCAACGCCAGGTCTGATCTCACAATCTGCAATATCCGTCGAGCTCGCAAACCAAGAGGAGATGATGGACACATTCCGGCAATTAGGCAGGGTCGCTTGTAACTGATCGAGCGCGCGTTCAATATCCGCCTGACCCGACAAATTATTCATATTGACCGGACGGGTTTGTCCCGGACGCGGGCTTTCCTCCACAATCTCCGTAGCATAGGCAAATTCACCGGAGCCCGGCAGCAGGCAAACAGATTGGATTTGAGTTTCGAGCCGCCCAATCCGTTTACCGCTCCGCACGACTTCGAAATTAAATTGCGGCAAGCGATTCCCATAGGCGCCCAAAGGGAAATCTTCGAAAACGACATAAGCCGTCCCGCGAAAGGCGGGCGCGTCCTCCCCTTCGGTAGCTGCGAGTATTGGGTCCGGCATCTGATCCTCTGTTCCGGTGTAGACCCGCATATCCAGACCCGCTGTCTCCAGCGGCGCGCCATTGGCCCATATCCGCTCAATGCCGGCAATCTCACCTTCGCAGAGACCGATTGCGAGACTGATGGAATAGGCAAAATCCCGCTGGGTCGGTCCACCGCCTTTCCCTCCAACGGGCGTTTCAGTCGTCCTTTCCCGCACATGGTTCGCCCAAATGACCTGCCCGGCAAGACGGACGCGCCCAAAGATACGTGGCATTGGCGCGCCGTCTCGACTCGTCTGCAAACGGAAACTGTCCAAGCGCGGACCTTCAAAAGTGCGGTTGTCAAAAGCGCGGCTGATGTAACTTGTCGCTTGATTAATCGCGACGGCGCTCGCCGTTCTGACAAGGGCATTCCCCGCAATTTGTGTCGCGGCAGAGGCAAAGTTAGCCATATGAGGCTCCTGAAAGAGAGGGAAAAGCAAAACTGGCAACATGGCGGCGCTGCCAGAACGGGGCGAAAGAGGACATCACAACAGCCTTCCCCCAATAGGCATGGAGAATGCGGTCCGGCGCGGCCAATATACCTATATGTTTGCACGGCGCATGAGGCGCCATGCGAAAGAGAAGCGAGTCACCGGGCTGCGGGTTTTCAACGGGTAACAGCCAGCGATGAGCCGCGTTCAGCAATGTCTCCTCGCCCATGGCTTCCGCCCAATCGGGCGAATAGGCAGGCGGGATTTCCGGTTCTTCCCCGTAAAGCTCCCGCCAGACACCGCGAATGAGACCGAGACAATCCGTACCAATATGTTTGACACTGGATTGATGGCGATAGGGCGTGTTCAGCCAACTCTGCGCAACGGACAAAACAGCGGTCCGCGTCTGTGCATCGCTCATCTGTAACGCGACGATCCATCCCGGCGATCACTTTCTGCCAGCCCCGCCAATAGAGCATCATCACCGAGCAAATAGGGAAAGCCGCGAAAATTAATCGTGTTAGAAAACTGATCGCGGCAGGCTTCAAAACTGCGGGGACAGACTGTGCCTTCCGTGAAATTATTTATATTTAATCCGCACCGCCCATCACCAAAAATCGCATCACATTGGCGAGAAAAAACACGGCCCGTGCTTTGGTCCAAAAGGCTGGCCTGCCCGAGCCATTCTATAGAAATGTCATCGCCCGAAATTGTGACTTCGCCCAGCCGCCCACGCTGGACCAATTCAGTTTCGCCGCTACGCCAATCATGACGAAATTCAGAGAGCTGCGCACCGTCGAAAAGACCATCGCGAATATCTTGCGCTGACACATTTGGCAGTGTTAGAGACGTGCTCAATCCCCCCATATCAACGGACAGGCCCGTCTTGGATTCCGAGAGAGATTTATCCGCCGCCAATTGCGGGGAATATTGCGCACCGTCATAGATAATCACCGCGTCATGATCGGTGAGATAAATGTCTGCCCGACGTGGAAATGTGAATTTCCAAAGCGAGCAGAACGTTGTGACTTCACCCATGCTCAATCTCCGCATCTAAAATTTCGATCAAGGGGATGTCTTCAATTTGGGTCGCGCCAAAATCATCCAAAACAATATCCAGCGAGTCTGAGGCAAACCGTACTGGAACATCAAATTCGAACTGCGCACGAATGATAGCCCCATGATCCGGAGCGGTTGAAAATGAAATGACGCCGCGCAAATAATCGACGGACACGGCGCTTTCCACACCATCAACAAAGACCCGAACCGTGCCGGCCACAGGTTTCGTAATTGGTCGGGAATAAATATAAGGTGGCGTGCCGTAACGCTTGGTCAGTTGAAACTCTGTGCGCAGCCCATCCCCGACAGCTATCTCTTCATCCGCTTCATAATCCAACGGATCACGAAACCGAAACCCATATAAAGGACCAAAACGAGATTCATAAAATTGCAATAATTCAATAGCTTCTTCGGGTGACTTCAACCCTGCGACAGCATTATATCTGCGCCGACTATGGCGACCGCGTGCGTTTCGGGTCTCTGTTCCATTTGCAAATTGTAATACCCCAGTCGGGCGAGACGGTCCACCCCGCGTGCCGAAAGCCAAGTGCAAGGGAAAGCGCACATCATGAAAATCTGTCATATTTAATTGTCCTAATTCCGACTTTGCGCACGCGCGACAGCATTGGCGACCTGCGCCGCAATTTGCGCCCCACTCGGCTGTGGTCCCGCCGTTTTTCCGCTGGATCCGCTCATGTTCAAATTGACCGTGACGGGCGCAGATTTCCCCGATACCCCGACAGCAATGGAGTTGGACAAGGCCGTCACGCCTGCCTGCAACGGCGCTGTAATGAGTTCATTCACGGCGATCCGCGCGAGGTCATTCAGCACGGATTCCGCCATCTGATTAAATGATAATTCACCGGATTGCGCCGCGCGTTCCAATGATCCGGCAATGCGTTCGCCTGCCTGCTCAAACACATCCGCCAGCGCATTGGCCGCGTCTGCGCCCGGCCCGCTCGCGAAGCTGTCCAAGGCGTCTGCGGCCTCATTCATTTGTGTCATCTATCACTCCTTCATCAGGATAAATTTGACTCAACGCGTCGAAATCTGAACGGCTAAATCCACGCACTCGAACGCCCTCCATCAACGCTAACCAATCGCGCAAAGGCATGGCCCAAAACTCGCTCGGCTGTATCCCGAAACGACGAATGGCAATCTGTTGCCAGCTTTCAAATGGCCAGCTCATGCGCGTAAACCTTCGTGGATCACGGCGCTGATATCCGGCAAAATTTTGGCCATCTCATTATGGTCCAAATCGGGCGGAAGCGGCGTGGTCATTAATTGTAAAATCCGGTTCCAATCCGCCACATTTGCGCGGCGTAATCTCTTGGCCAAGTCCTTCGGACCTTCCGTTTTGAACGCGTCTGCCATTGCCGCGAAAGCGGAGACGCTCAGACGTAATGTGTACGCCTCCCCCTTTATTGTGACCGTCCGATCACCGGGTCTGAAATCCGTCATAGCGGTGCAAATTCCGGCACGGCGGCGCTGCTCAAACTGATCTCAAATTGCGCTTCGCCATTATAGCTGCCCGCATAATTCAGCCCCGTAATCAGAAACGCCCCATCAATCATGCCGAAGCCCGGAATAATGAAACGGCAGTCCTGAGCGGATTGATCAAAGAAGGCCGAGCGGATCAGCGCATCAGACTCCGCGTCTCGAAACACA
>CAZBDT010000010.1:0-32882 GCA_964490745.1 uncultured Algimonas sp. | reverse complement strand
GGAAACGGCGATATACGCAAGCTCTATCAGAGTAGCAAGCCCTAATAGTCAAGCAAATACAGCCTCATCATTTTTTGTAATATTTTTCACCTAGGCCGCGATAAGGCGATCCACCTCATCTACCAACTGACGCAAGTGAACGGGTTTGGACAAAACAGCCTGATTATGCATATCCTGATCTTGCATAGCGACGGCTGCAAAGCCTGTGATAAACATGATCTTGATCCCGGGAGACAGCATTTCTGCTTGTTTCGCCAGCTCTATACCGTCCATGCCAGGCATCATTATATCCGTCAGCAGCATATCAAATGCGCCATCGGCAAATTTTAGAGCGCGTAAAGCCCGTTCTCCATCTGCACAAGCAATGACATGATGGCCGGCTTTTTCGAGTGCTTTTTCGAAAAAGCGACGCATTCCGTCATCATCTTCAGCATATAGAATTGTCGCCATTGGTTCGTACCCGATGTGTTTCATTATGATTCTAACGGAAGCTTATGCAAACAGCCCGCCAACATACATTCTTTTACGGGCGCAAGCTTAAAAATGTCTGACGACGCACCCCTATTCATGTATATAACGAGTCCAATGTTATTCAGAAAGACATCAAATCCTGAAGACTTAGACGTTTTCGGAAAAGGCCATGAGGTTGATCAGCCAAAGCAGTGGCGCGCCGGAGTTATTTTCGCATCGCCACATTCCGGCGCAATATATCCTTCTGACCTCTTAAGCCGTTCCAAGCTATCCAAAGATCAACTCCGTCGCAATGAAGATATCTTCATTGACCATTTATTTCAGAGTGCTGTCGCGGCCGGCGCTCCCTTTTTGCGCGCAATGTTCCCCCGCATTATTGTGGATGTAAATAGAGCTCCAAACGAACTGCCGCCAGAATGGGAAAGCCTTATTAGTGATCCCAATGATACCAAAATTACGGCACGCGCCGCAGCCGGATTGGGGGTCGTCCCGACATATTTGTCGGAAACACAGCCAATATATACGCGATTACCCAATTTAGATAATGTCTCAAGTCGTTTAGATCGGCTTTATCATCCTTATCATGCGACGTTACGTGATTTATTACAGACATCCTTGAACCGCTTTGGGCGCGCGCTGCTGGTAGATTGCCATTCTATGCCCGGATTTTCGCCAAGTGGATCACGGCGTCCGGATATTATTCTCGGTGATCGTTTTGGGACGTCTTGCCATCCTGATACGCTAGAATTGTTAAAAGCGATTTTCACGCAGTCCGGCTATAATGTCGGCATCAACTACCCCTATGCAGGCGGATATACGACCGAACATTATGGGATGCCAAGTGAAGGGGTTGAAGCCATACAGATTGAAGTGAACCGAGACTTATATGTCAATCCGATAACGCTTTCCCCAAAATCAGGCTATGTCCAACTCAAAGAAGACCTGCGTCAAATCACCCAAGACATTGTAAACTCGGCACTTCCCCAAGATTTAGCCGCACAATAAAAGCTGTCATTTCTCCCAAGAGGCGAAAAATTGGCACGGGACTTGCTCTCCTTAGAAGCGAATAACACATAACCTTTTGGGGATTTCCTATGACCAGTGATATTGATCTAAATCTAGGTAAACGCTTGCGCCGTCGCCGTCGTCTTTTGGGACTCACCCAGCAAACCCTCGCGGAAGAAGTGGGAATCCGGTTCCAGCAAATACAAAAATATGAATGCGGCGCAAACCGTGTGTCTGCCGCCAGATTGTTTGAGTTGTCAGAGGCTTTATCTGTGCCAATCCAATATTTTTACGAAGGTCTGGGGTCTCAGGATAGCCTTAATACTGAAACAGATCCTGATATTATCGCACCTGACGTATTGTCCCGAAAAGAGACAATGGACCTTGTGCGGGCTTATTACGCCATGGATGATGCGCCGCGGAAACATTTATTGGATCTGGCAAAATCGCTCGAACAGTCAAATAAACCCAATCTGCGTCTGGTTGCGCGATAGACAGTGCGGGCGCAGACTGATAGCTGCGCCTCATGATTATATCTTCTGACATTCAAGCGCGCCTCGATCACTTCTATATTCTGTCTGAGATAGCCCGCGAGATAACCTTACCGTTATTCGCCGAACCGAAAGGTGTTGTGAATAAAGCCGACGGCCAAGCTTATGATCCTGTCACACAGGCCGATATAGATGCGGAAACCGCATTGCGAGAGTCGATCAAGGCGGCGTTCCCAGAAGACTCTATTGAGGGGGAAGAGCATCCCGATCACATTGGATCAAACGCATTTTCTTGGACATTAGACCCAATCGACGGGACGCGAGCCTTTGTTGCAGGTGTTCCTGTTTGGAGCACGCTCATCGCTCTCTCTCATTCCGGCAATGCTGTTTTAGGGATGATCGACCTTCCCGCGCTGGATACAAAATATATCGGACGTACAGACTCAAAAGAAAAGCGAGCTTGGGTCGAACGACCAACCCATCCCAAAGACAAATTAAAGACCCGAGCTTGCCTAGAAATCAGAGACGGGATTTTAGGCTGTACGGCACCATTTGGAATGTTTCGCCCTGGCGAATTGGCAGCTTTCAAAATTATTGGCTCAGGGACAAAATTCATGCGTTTAGGTCTAGACGCGCTAGGCTATGGTCTACTTGCTGAAGGGCGCATGGATATTATTGTTGAAGCTGGTATGAAGCCTTGTGACGTACGCGCCCTGATCCCAATCGTCGAAGGTGCAGGCGGTCGTCTCACAAATTGGGAAGGCGGCAGTGCAGCCGATGGCGGCCGCGTCGTCGCGGTCGGAGATGCAGGGTTGCTACCTGAATTGTATACCTATCTAGGCCGGGCGCTTGACAGCTAACTCGGCTTCAGGCTGACATGCATACATGTAATTGCCACAACTCTTCATGAAATGGACAATTGTTCCATTTGCGCTTTGAATGCGGAACGCTTCTCTATCCTGCTCTGCGACGGGTAAGATTGAAAAACTATAATGATGCGGCTGACCAAAACCCATTAAGCCTTGCGTACCGACTGGAAGAACTTCCTCTGAGAACATCTCAGATGTCGCATCTTTCCATCCTTTGGAATAGCCCATGGATTGGAACAGATGATCCAAATAGGTTTTGTCCAGCTCATTATCATTATAGCGCGCCGTCAGCTTGTCGAAAAACTCTGCCGGGGTCAGACCGTGGCTATTTCCGAATTGCGGCAATGTGCCTAAACGCGAAAGCTGCTTGGGCTCGCTGTCAACAGGGACATTGAAAATAGCAATGGCGGATTGACCACACTGGTTAAGATTAACCGGTTTAACCTCTGACTTAACGTCAGCTTTTTCATCCGACGTAACAGACGTCACAGTTTCTGCCTTAACACGCGACATAACTTGGGGCGTTACAGCCTCTGCCACTTTGACAGTGTTTTTTCTGTCAGGTGTTTGAACTTGAACGGAAGGTCGCAAAGGTGGAAGTTTTGCAATCTTAGGCACAGCAACAGGCTTTGGTGCACTCAAAACTTGACGATTTTCAACTGGCCCTAATGTATTGGCAGACGGACTGATCCGACGCAGCAATCCACTGGCTGTATTTTGATCGAACTTCACCCGAAGCTGCAAATACGCGCCTTTGCGCGCATATTCGGCCGCCTCAAAGTCTTTGTCCTTAAAGCCCTGTATATTATAACCAGCACTCAGCCACACATTATCGACAGGTGAAACACCGACACTTGGCCCCCAAGAATAAGCCGTGCCAGCCTCCTTACTGGTCAACACAGATCCGCGAAGCCCAAAATCAATACGCTCCGTCACATCGAAACGTGTTTCAGCACCAACAAGATGTGTCCAGTTAGAAAGTGTTTTGTCAGCAACCTGAGTTTTCACATATTTTGTACCGAGATTTGTCGAGAGCTGCCAACGATCCGTGACCATTGTGTTCATCGCTGCGTTATTGACCAATTTCGTGGTATTAATATCGTTAAGAGGCTGCGAATTCACAATGTCAAACCGATTAAAGACAACTGTGTCTTCATTGCGCGGACGCCAAGATGCACCAATACGCGCTTCATATTGCTTATCGGTTCCTAGGCCACTCGTTGCATCAGAAATACGCCCGCGTGCCGTGGCTGCGAGAGAGAATGTATCTGACAAATCCCGCGCAGCAGAACTCGACAGAACCCATGTTTGATCCGTGTCATTGTCACGCACTTCAACGCGCGCCGAGGCACTCATTTTTTCGTCCCGATAGGCCGTCCCGACATAAATAGATTGGAAGTCCTCATTGACTTCGACCGGAGAAATAACGGCATCGGGCGCAACTTGAACGAAGTCTGCTTCTTCACTGAGCAAACGTCGCGCGCGCACACCGACTTGACCGGAAACTCTCTCTGTCAATCGCACAGATTGATCCAGACCCACAGTCGCGCCTAAACGGCGACCGCTTTCATTTGATAAATTATCCGCTGCAACCGTTGCCGTGCCACCAGACCACGGTGTTGCGGAAACACCCAATGTCGTATTGGCAGATTCTTGGCCCCCGCCATTTAATATCTCATGGCGCATATTGATCGTCGCAAAATTCCCGACACGCTTATCAACCCCTAACATTAGGCGCTGTGGTTGTGCGGAGACTTCATCTTGACCGCTAATGGGCGTCTCAGCAGAAGCCTGGAGTGTCAGGCCGTGTTTGCTGATGTCATATGAGGCCCGCGCAACAGCCAATAATGACGTACGGTCATCACCTGAGACGAGATCGTCCTCTGTTACACGCACACCAAGAGCTGCATCTAATTTTGCACCATCTTGAACAGCTAAAATTTCGCCACTCGTACGCGCATCGCCTGTTTCCAAGTTTTCTTCGCGGTAAGCTTCAACCTTCATCTTACGCGTGGAGCGACGACCCGTTTCTGCGTCATTTTTTTCTTGCAGCTTGACCGTGCCTTTAGCGCCATAGCGTCGAACACCATTTGTATTTGACGCGCGCTGACCTAGTCCAAATCCGCCCTCTTCCTCTCGGAAATAGGCCTCAGCCAAGACAGATTCTGAGGTATGCACGATTTCTAGAAGTTTGGCATCAGCCATGCCTTCGCCATCGCCGGAATTATCCGTCACCGCATATTCAGCCCGCAGCTCAGTAGAATCGGTAATTTGCGCAATGACGTCCACGCCAATTTGATTGGACTTCGCACCAGCTTCTAAGGCGCTGCCATTTTCATGGGTAAAGGTCGATCCGAGCTGCACCTTATCATTAAGAATTTGCGTTTGAACGCGGCCACCCGCCGTTACATTGCGTTCAGCATCTTCCGATGTTTCATAATCAACGACAATAACATTCGGATTGAAATTCGCGTCCGTTGCATCAACGGGCAGACGGAAGATGATTTCTCCCGTGAAATAATCGAGTGTGTAATCCAAATAACGGACAAGCGTTTTTGTTTCCAAAATGATATCTGGGCGCACACGGTCGCGCGTTTCGACCGTAATCTCTTCGGATTGCGGAAGAACACGCGCATTTGATAGGCGGTAAGGTCCCGATAGGCCTTCGGCAGCGATTTCGTCTTTGACGAATCCCTGATTGGTTTCAGCCGCAAATCCAAGAACCTGAAACTTATCACCGAGATATTCTGCCTTCAAACCTGTTAGCTTACGATTGTAACTTGTGAGACGACCTTCTGTTACATTTGTATCAAAGTCTCCAAAGAGCGCATATGCTTGACGCTTTTCCAACTTAATGAAAAGCGGATAACGAGAGACGCCCTCAAATTCCTGATATGTCCGGTCACCGTAAAGTGTGTAATAGGCATTCGGGTCAATTTCGCCTTCGAACCCTGTATCACGATTTCCGCGGCGTTTGTCCGTATCGACAGCCAGCGTCATCAGCCAGTTGCCCTTAACCATCCCTTTGGCAAAGAAGGCGACACGGCCATCGGTCACAACATCATCCGCATCGCCGGCAAAGCTATTCATATTGCCTTTGACGTCTTGTAGGGCCGCAGTCCCTTCGACCAAACCGACAAGAATCCAGTCGCGCTTCTCCGGCTCCAGATACATATAGATCGGAATTTCGCGGCCGGTATCGAGGGTGACTTTGACCGTCACCTTGCCCGTTTTCAAAGTCGGCTCCAGCGGTACACGCAATATCCCGTCCCGTCCGACAGTGAATTCACGGCGGTTGGAGAGCGGCGCTATCAAAGTTTCTGTTTGCTCGCGCAAACGATTATCCCCAGTAGCATCCAGCAAGCGATAAGGCGCTTCCAAATTGATGCGCGCGATCCGTCCGGCATGTACTGGACGCCCAGACTGATCTTCTAAGCGAATGGCAATTTCAGGCGATGTTCGACCATCTGCCACGAGAACAGAACGATCCGGAACCGGAACCGCTCGCGCAATATCCTTGACATACCAGATCTCTTTGCGGATCGTTTTTGCGACCGTGCCGTCCGAGTTCTTAACCTCAGCAAGGAAGACATTCCGACCATCTTGTAGTGGCAAGCCACGCCAACGTGAAATTTTAACGTCGCCATTCGCGCTCGTATCGGCGCCTTGGAAATAATATCCGGCAATATCACGATCATTCAAACGAATGGAAATATTTTGTCCTTTGCCATGTTTGATGCCAACATGGGTAGAGGGGATAGAAGGTGTGCGATCTGGCGAGGGATAAACCCATTCTGCAGTGGCGTCCTGTTGATTTAGCCACGTACCGTCATAGTCGAGATGCTCTGTCGTGTCTTTGAAGCTCTCTTCCTCCACAACCTCTTCGGCTTCACCCGTTTGCTTGAGATAAAAATTCGCACGCCAAATACCACCGCCCTGAACGTCAATGAATTTAGAATTATTGACACCGGCATAGCGTGTGTTTTCTTCACAGGTCATCAACTCGAAACCTTCTGGAAGTGTTTCTTCGTCAACTTGAACGACATGCGTGCCTTCACTGACACCTTCAAAATGGAAAAGCCCATCAGGGTCTGACACGACGTAAGCGCCAGTTTCCATATAAAGGCGAACACCCTCAACACCGACGCCACGCTCAATCGGACGTGCCCAATCCGCGTCACCATCGCAACTTTGTTCCGTGACCCGACCTATAATTGTGCTTGTCGAACGCAGTAAGTCTTCACGCAGTCGGACACCTGCCCGCGCTACATTAGAAATAGGGTTCATGAGTGGATCACGTACAACCGCTTCATTCACAGCGTCGCCAAAATGTGCGCCCGGCCCGACGAGCAGTGTATAATTCAACGAGAGTGTTTCACCCGCAGGTAAAACATTCATATCAAAAGTCAGGAGCGTTGCATCCTCGGAAACCTCCGGGTCTTCGGTGAAAGCCGCTTCAATGCGTGTTGTGCCCGGCACATAACGAAACCCAATTGGCAAAGTGTCATAGAGGTTCACTGATGCCGCCTGATCACCCGGGTTTTGTATTGTGACCGTATAATTGATATAATCGCCGACATCAGCACCTTCGCGGTCAGCCGTTTTCGTCACGACCAAATTACTCTCCGGGTCTAATGGAATATCGAACCTCAAAGGCCCCCTTTCCGTGACTGTGAACGTGTCGCCCATCGAAGCCGTTGTAATCACAAAGCCTTGCTCCGCCCCTAAAGCGTATAAATCAGCTTCCGGTACGACTGATGCAAAGTTAAACCCCTCCGGAGGCTCGACTTCGATCCGGTAATTCCCCGGTTCGACAACTGGATAGCTAAATTCGCCCTGATCACTTTCGTAAACCAATCCGGCCGAATCAGTAATGTCATCACCAGACACCACATCTGAAGGAAAGGTGGAGAATCCGTCTACACCGAAAACGGTTGCGCGCTCACCTGTATCAACATTAATCAAAGTGACTAAAGTATCATCAAGACGTGCGCCATCTGCCGAAGAGAAAACGCGGTTCAATGGATTGAGAACAGCGGAATCAACGACCACATCCGTACTATCAAACGCATCAATATATGTGGCGGTTAATTGGGTGTTTCCATCACTGCTGATGGCACCATCATTTTTATCCGTTGGACTTAGCGTTGACGGCAGATAGGCGAAAAACTCGCCTGTATCAGGCCCGCTTTCATAAAGCCGGAGCGTGATGACATCGCCATTACTGGCTTCGATTGTAACAACCACCGTTTCAATTTCAGAACTGTTTAAGTTCTGGCCCGAATCTGTAACCCGGATGAACATCAGTTCACCCGCAAGATATGTCGTTGCCGGGATTAATGGGACTTCTGATGACAGATCAATACGGTTTCCACCCGTTGTGATCGGCGCACCAATTGCGTTAAATGGGCCCGCTAATTCACCCGATGATGAAAAATCTGAGCCATTAATGTTTCGAAGAGTTGGGTCTTGAGCCGTCGGCGCATAGCGGAAAAACTCAATCACAGCAGGTGTATCCGGAGGACGGATAACAAAGATAGCAGCGTCGGTGCCAATTGTGCGACGCTCTGAACCGACCGTATATGTCATGGTTGCGACGTTCACCACTTCGGTGCCGAAGTTACGGACCGTCAGATTATCTTGCCCATATGCAAGCGGGATGGTTCCAACCCAAGCGGTGGCTGCCAAGACAAAAAGTCCGGAGATATGTGTGCTGTTTCGTTTCATAGATTGCGGGGGCAATCAGATAGCCTTGTTAAGCCCTTTAACGCAGGTCTGGAGAACCCACCGCCGATTTGTGGCGACAGGACGTAATCCCAAATCCTAACATTTTTGATCTAGCCGCTACTCCGCCAAGGGAATAGCGGCTAGATACAAGGAGCTTACGCCTGACGACCTAGTCGATCGTCGCGCGAATTACGAGATAACCAACAGTTGGCGTTCCAGTTGAGCCTGACGCCAGAGTGCCATTTGCGACTGAGACCGTACAGGTTGATGCTGTCCCGTCACATACGTCACCGGAAGTTGGTGCAGATAAAGTACCAGCAAGGTCGCCACGAATTTCAGCCTGACGGAATGTTAGATTATCTGGCAGGATATCTGAGAGATCAATATTTGTAGCATCTTGAGAGCCTTCATTATTGACCTGGATTACATATTCTACACAGCTATTTGGCGTGTAATATTCTGTGCTCGCTGCGGGCGGTGTATAGCTACCTGCCGCGGCAATCGGATCACATGTGCCCTCTGTTGCAGCTGCGACGCCATAAACGTCTTTGGTCGCTGTAACGTTCGGGGCTTCAATGATGAAATCACCGCGTGCTGAATGCGCGCCATCTGTATCGCCATCATTCGTGTCTGTTGCCACACCATTTTCATCGGCAAGCACATTTTCGACAGTCAGCGGGTTAGCGTCATTTGTTCCATCGGCGTCACCAAGTGTTTCGGTGAACGTCAAAGATGGTCCAGTTCCGCCAGTAATCGTTTGTGTATCTGCAAACAAGACTACACCACCTTGTTCGGCATCAGGTCTGTTGTCCGGAATATTCTGACGAACAAAGACAAAAACGCGCTCATCTGCGTCTAGGACAGGGATGTTAACCGCACCTGGCGTTGTATTATATTCCTGTGGTGTTGCTGCAGCCCGCTCCGCAGGGCTCAATACGCCGTCATTATTTGTATCAGCACTCTCATCATAGAAAATAATGTCAGGCGCAGTAGTTGGCGCTTCAGTATTGAAATCATCGCCTGCGACTTGCTCAATGCCGAGCAAATAGGCCTGCTCATCGTTACCATTATTGACTACGACGAAAGGTAGAAGAGCATCTTCTTGATCTGAAACAACGAATGTGTCCCCAGGGCTACTAACAGTTACGTTAACGAGACGGTCAACGGCGAATTCTGTCGGCGTGCCAATATTATTAATTTCAGTCTGTGGCGTGTTATTTACCTCATAGTTCAAAGTAAATGTGTTAGACACTGTTTCGCCAGCAGGCGTGAATGCATTTTGCGCAAAGGCATTTCCGGTAGAAAGTACTGTTAAAGCAGACGCACCCAACAATCCTTTCATGAGATTTAGTTTTTTCATTTTATGTTCCCAACTTTGTTAGATGGGAAGGAATTTAGCGCATAATGGTTAAATCCACGCCAAGCGACTTGGTTAACAAGCAATAAAATAACTGTAAGAGAAGCACCACTTTAAATAGTTAATTTATACATTTCAACAGGTTAATTTATTTAAGAGTTTGAAAAATATAAATGAATTCAAGACAGTTTCGTACTAAGAGACATCAAAAAAAGCCGCGACACTTAAATCGCGACCAACCTATTCAAAATCTGAAATGACTATTTTAAACGCGCCTTGAATGAAATTTCATCGCTGGCTCCAACAGGGACCGGACCGGCAATGCGCCATTGAATATGTGTAATATCATCAGAGTTCGCTGAGCGCGCCCCACCACCAACTACAGGCAAGACTAAGGCGCTGCGCTCAACAAATGTCTCGCCGCCGTCAACGGAATACCGAACGGTTGCGCCCTCTTTATCTGCGGTGCCTTCCATAAACCGAACATCCTGTGGGACAGGCATGGCCAAAACGATATCCGTAGCAGCCTCTGCGGAGTCATTTGTAAAGGCGACTGTGTAAACAATCTTTTCACCGGGCGTCACTTCGGCTGCGCTCACGAGCTGCGTTACACTTGTCCCATCCGGCTGCTGAACAGTGATTTCTTTCTCAACCTTTTGAGTCGCAGTTAGAGCACTCGCAGAGACACCCATTGTCAAGATAGCGGCAGATAGTGTTAGAATTGAAAAACGGCGAATGAACATAGCCCACACCTTCGTAGCAATTTAAATTTACCCGAACGCTAAACCTATAGACTTAACGGAGGCTTAAGTTCGGATGAACTCGGCTCCACCGTTTAAGGATCATTCATTCATACTTTCTTTACTTAATAATTTGGCAAACCGTTCACCGAATTCCTGAACGAAACCTTACCACGGTTGCATTTAATATAGCCGTGTTGGCGGTAGCACTTCGTTTGTGAAACGCTTTGGGATATATCGAGTTGGAGCGATAAAAGGGATATGCGTACAAATACACTCGTGACACTTAGTGCCAGCGCCATCTTCGGCGTTATGGCTATTGTGCTTGCAAGAGGGTGGATTCAGGGAGCGGTTGAGAACGAATTTCGTCAAACGCCAACGCAAGCCAATATTGCTCAAGACGATCTGAGTACGGTCAAAACAAGAAGCCTCAACGTCATAGTTGCAAATTCTGATCTTGTATTCGGCGATGAATTAACCCCCAGCGCTTTACGCCTTGTGGAGATGCCAGAAGATGCCGTTCCATTAGACGCAATCTCCGACATGTCCGAACTTTTTCCGGCAGATTATGATCCTCTAACGACGGGGGCACTCATCTTATTGGAGGATATTCGGATGAACGAGATCATCCTGCCCCATCGTATCTCCGGTCTCAATGGGCGCAGTTCACTCTCCGCCAGAATTCGTCCGGGCTATCGCGCTGTGTCTATTAGGGTTGATGATGTCACAGGTGTTGCGGGCTTTATTGTTCCGGGAGATTTGGTCGACATTCAATATGTTTCAGAACCAGATCCCGGTTTGGATAAACCTCTCTATCGGTCTGACATCATTCTCCAATCTGTTCGGGTTCTGGGCATTGATCAATCCCATAATCGTCAGCAAGATGCAGCAGAAGTCGCGCGCACCGTGACCTTGGAAGTCAGCCATATGGACGCCCAAGCCTTAGCCATTGCACAAGAGGCGGGTACATTGTCCCTCGTCTTGCGCGCTGTCGGAGAAGCCCTTCCTTCAACAACGCGTTCACTGGACACGCGCCAGCTTGATCTACGCGCAAACTCTGAGAGTTCCGCTAAAAAACCGATCAAACCCGTTCGCGTAACACCGAAAAAGACACCACCACCCGTCGCGCAAATTACAGTTATTCGCGGTGACACACGTCAATCCGTTTCTGTTCGAAAAGAAACGCTTCCCAACAATTCCGTCACAGACTTGGCCGGAGGTTAAAATGAAACGCGCATTGAAACCGTTTATATTCGCATTGGCAGCCTCGACCCTGCTGACTAGTCCATCTCTCGCCAAATCATGGGTGGATACAGAAACGAGCGAACGTTCTTCTACATCCGTTGTCAAAGACGACACACTCGTAATGCGGACGGATAAATCCTTTAAACAAGTCCGCGTCGCCAATGCAGATATCGCAGATGTTGTTGTCCTATCTGACCGTTCATTTCAGGTTCTTGGGAAAGCGGGCGGCAAAACCAACATCATGCTTTATGATCAGGCCAATCAGCTTGTTGATATTGTAGATGTGACGGTCGGCTTTGATGTCGCAAGTCTGAAGAAAACACTCTTTGAAACCTTTCCGAAGGAACCCGTAGAAGTGCGCCCTCTCGCTGGCGGGCTGTATCTATCCGGCGAGGTGTCCAGCGCCTCTGTTGCGGACCGCGCAATTTCGATTGCAGAAGCCTACGCACCTGCACGCGTTACGTCTGGTCTTTCGGTGCGTGACAGTCACCAAGTCATGCTGGAAGTTCGCTTCGTAGAGGCGAGTCGAGATTCGATTAAGGAACTCGGTATCAATCTTTTATCGGAACGCGGCGGTCTCATTGATGCGACTGGAAATATTGGAAGTCTAAACCCGGGCGATTTCGCCCTTGGCGGTACGACAGGATTTGTAAATGCGACGGCCAGTGCAGTCCTCGGCGGCGGCATAGGCATAGCCTCACTCGATATGCGCATCGATGCGCTGGAAGAAAAGGGCGTTATCAGAACCTTGGCAGAACCAAATCTTGTCTCCATGTCCGGCGAAACAGCGAGTTTCCTCGCGGGCGGAGAATTTCCTATTCCTGTGTCCACGGGTTTGGGCGAAGTCTCAATCGAATATCGTAAATTTGGTGTTGGGTTGGCCTTTACACCAACGGTCTTAGATAATGGTGTTATTAATTTAAAAGTTGCGCCCGAAGTCTCACAGCTTGATATACAAAATACCGTAGAAATTGGCGGCGTTCGCGTGCCGGGACTACGCGTTCGCCGGGCGAATACGACAGTTGAGCTTCGTAATTCCCAGAGCTTTGCAATTGCCGGACTTCTTCAGAATGAAACTGCAAATACGCGAGAAAATGTTCCTTGGCTTGGGAAACTCCCGATCATCGGATCGCTCTTTTCATCCACGCGCTATCAAAGCGCTGAGACTGAGCTGGTCATTATCGTCACGCCACATTTAGCCCAACCTGTTTCTGATCGCAGTTTGCTGGCGACGCCTTTGGATAACGCCAAAATTCCTTCAGAGGCCAACGCTTTTTTAAACGGACATATTGAAGGAGGATTTGGCCATGCGATGGAATAAAGTTGGACTCATTTTAATAGCTATCACCATCACGGGCTGTGCTTCATCACAAACGGCGCTCGACGCACACTCTCCTCAATTTGGTGAGGCTATCGCGCATAATATCACTGCACAGCGTGTGGCGCCAACCGCAGAAGAAAAAGCCAATACATTTATCCCTCCGAACCGTGCGCGGCAGAAAGCTGCAAAGGACGCCTATGAATCCGGCACGGTCACCCAACCCAGTTTAGTAAATACGACGGAACAATAGAACGCCCAACCCCTTGAATACTCGAAATGAAGGATTGTCCGATGCCGACCCCCGACACGCAAAAAACAACTCTCACAAAACTCTGCAAAACATATCTCTCAAATGCCGGTCATGGGATAAGTGGGTCAGTCGCGGTATGGGCCGCCCTATCGACTCCGGTCATCTTGGCAGGGGCTACTTTGTCAGTGGATGCTGCCCGCATTTACAATGTGGATGCCGAGCTTCAAGCGGCGGCTGACTCACTTTCACGCGCTGGTGCGGCAGAGTTAGATCAGCGCGGCGATTCGATATCGCGTGCATCAGGCGCGATCTTGAATTTATTATCCCATGATCAGAAATTTGCCCGGGGCAATGCAAATATCGAGATAGATACTATCACATATTTTGATGATATACCGGCAGAGGATTACATAGACATACCTACCACTAACCGAACAAATTCTCCAAGCCGGGCGAGATATGTAGAGGTCTCGATTAAACCGCGGGACGTTTCAACAATCTTCCCGTCTTCATTTGTAAAATCCATAACCGACACGACATTAAGCGCAAAAGCTGTGGCGGGTATGGATCAGGTCGTCTGTGGTGTGGCCCCCGTTTTCATCTGTAACCCCATGGAAGGGCAAAAAACGACAATATATGAAGCTATGGAAACAACAGAGTTTCGTCGTCAGCAAATTAAATTCAAGACACCACATGCAACATGTGAGCCCTACGCACAGGGTAATTTTGGATGGCTCGATCCTTTCGGGGGGAATTCTGGCGCATCAATACTCGCAGATGCGATGGCCATAGATATTTCACCCGCTTGCTTTTCTCAGGCCAAAGGCGTTGTGTTAAGGTCAGGAAATATCAACTCCATGCGGCACGCCGTAAACACCAGATTTGATATTTACAAAGGCGCTTTCAAGAAAAAGAAAAATGATCCCCGTTACGCCCCTGCCGCAAATGTTATAAAAGGCTGGGCTCCCAAAAAACAAAATAAATCCTGCTCAGAGGCTCCCAGTCACCATGCCTTAGGCTTACCGCGGGATAGCTGTTTCTCAAATGGTGGCTGTAAATCAGGGCGTATCGGCGACGGGCATTGGGATTTTTCATTATATATGGCCGTCAATCATCCCGGCTTTACGCGTATTACAATTGATGGCGTGACCTATCGCCGAGGTTATCGCGGTAAATTCACCCCGTCCACACCGCCTTCGCGTTATGAAATGTATCGCTGGGAAATCGACAATAATTGTGTCCCGGGGTCTGAGACCTACGGCAATAAAGCGATAACCGCAGAAGAAGGTTTACCACAGTGTCATAGTTCAGGACCGTCTACCACGGTAGAAGATCGCCGTATTATCACTGCCGCCGTTTTGAATTGCGGAGAGATTGAAGCCAATTCTCCCAATGGCATGTTCCGCCGTAAAGACCCCTTACCCGTCGAGACTTTTGTAAAAGTTTTTCTGACGGAACCTATGGGGACAGGACAGCAAAACACGCTCTATGGTGAAATCGTTGGACCGCTTGTCAAAGGGCAAGACAGCGAAACCAATGATCTTGTCGCTGTGCGTCGATAATGTCACGAAAGTCGACATATCTTACCCATGAGGGTGGCGGAGTCGCGACTGAGGGCGCAATCCTTTTCCCCCTACTCGCCTTCATCGGATATGGCATACTCGATCTGTCCATGATGCTGCTTCAAACCCATAAAATGGAGCAGGGTCTGAATGCGGCGGCGAGTTATTTGGCCCGCGCGCAAACACCCGCACTCTTGACAGAGCAAGCCAAGAATATTGCGATTTCGGGACGCCCGGATGGATCAGGTACTGCACGCGTGGATGGGTGGACGGACACACAAATAAATCTCATAATCCGCAATGTTCCAAATAACGGCCAATATAGAGACGGCGCGGTGGTTCAGGTGGCTGAGCTTGTTTCTGCGCATCCTTATCAAGGCCTTGGCTTTATTAAATTAGCCTCTGGCGGACAGGTCACAATTCGTACGGATCATCAAGAACGTTTGGTGAGAGCGCGATGAAACGCTTTTTCAGAAAATTTAAGTGTGACGATAAAGCTGCGGTGACAGTCGAAACGTCTTTATTAATTATGGTCCTTATCGTGCTGACAGGTGGATCAATTGAAGCCGGCTACGCATTTTATCAATATAATGGGGCTCAACAAGCCGTCCGCACGGGGGCCAGAATTGCGGCAACAACAACCCCTGTGTCCACGACTGTTACAAATATGACTGGCTTGTCGAATAGAGTGTCAACGGGTGAAGCTTTTCCAGACTACAATATCAGATGTGATGATAAGAGCCAAAGCTGCACGCAAGGTCAATATAACCGCCAGGCTATGCGGCGTATCATATTTGGTCCTGATTCAGATGGCGCATGCGCCGCCACCTCAAGAGCGCGGCGCGGTATGTGTGATGTGTTTAATGATACAAAACGCGCACGCGTCGAGGTCTCTTATATCGGATCGGGATTAGGGCGCGCTGGCTTTCAAGGAGACGCTGCCCCATTGGTCAGCGTCAAGCTGAGCGAGGTGCCGATCAATTTTGTTTTCCTAGATATGATCGGTCTCGACGACATAGCTTACCTGCCACCGATTGAGGCCACATTAATGGGCGAGGATTTGAGAAATGGTTAGACGTAAAAAGTGGAATCGCCGACGTGGAGATACCCGTCTGGAGACGGAAACTGACTATGCCCTTATCCAAGATGCCGAACTCTCTGAGCCTAGGATTTCAGGCGACGCAGATAATCTCTGCGATCTTCCAACTTTTGACTTAGAGGACACACACAATACAAAATCACCAACAGATGATATGACTCCCACCATCGCTCCGACCAGGCCGGATACACCACGCATCTTTGCATTGGTCGGAGCCACTGGCGGGGTTGGAACGACATCTATAGCGACACAACTCGCGCATGAGTTGGCCATAATGGCGTCCTCACATAAGACATCTAGACGTCGGCCTACAGACCCAACGGTCTGTCTCATTGATTTAGATTTTGAGGCCGGCGCCTGTGCCCATCATCTTGATCTGCTGCCTAGCTTAACTTTAGAGGATCTATGCGGCCCCCCGGAACAAATAGATAAAGCCTTCACCCAGGCTCTAATCTCAACACATGAATGTGGAATTTCCTTACTGGCTGCCCCCAATATCATCGGGGCTAATACACGTGTAAATCCACAAACGGTGATGGCGATGCTGGATGCTGCAGCGGAACTATATGAAACAGTTATTATCGATTTACCACGCTATCACCAGCCATGGACTCTATCCGTTATGAGAGCGGTTGATGTCTTGGGATTGACCTGCGAACTCACAATTCCGTCTCTACACGCAGCGCGGCAATCCTTAGAAAAACTATCTACACTGCCGCAATGCGATATCAATGCGAATATTATTTTGAGCAAGTTTGAACGCCGCTCTTTTAAAAACACACTCCGTCTGACGGATGCTGAAAAAGCCTTAGGGCAGCCTATTCTCACGACGCTTTGTCTGGATCCGGACACAACGCGTGAAGCCTTGAATTGCGGTGAGCCTGCGGGTGTTATTCGACCGGATTCGCGCTTTGTAAAAGATGTAAGAAAGCTGGCGGAAACTTTGAAAACAACAAGAAGCAAACCCCTTTCAAAGGTGGCCTAAAACAGCCAGCCTTGCCTTTAACCCGCTCTTTACCCTTTGCCCTAACTTAGGCCTAAATATTCTCGTGTAATCTTTCTCAATGGGACGATTTTCACAAGCTTATCAAGAAGATCATCAGGGCGTATTTCGGCCCGAAATCAGTGGGTCTTTGAACCAAAAACGTCCAGCTATAATTCCCACATTTAGCACGGCACAAGAACAGGTACTGATTCCTGAACCGGAAGAAAATCAAATCTTAGAAACCGGGAATGTTTGGCTTGAGACGAAAATTAAACTCCATGCCCGCTTGATCGATGAAATTGATCTTGCCCAATTAGATGGCTTGGAGAGCGAAGAACTTCGTGAAAAAGTTCACGTCATCGTCACGGAGATGGCGCGCGAAGATAAGTTAAAAATGAACGCCGCAGAATTAGAAAATCTTGCTAATGGCGTCTATGATGAAATGGTTGGGTTGGGTCCGCTGGAAGTCCTCCTCCAAGACGAAACGGTTTCAGACATTTTAATCAACACACACGAGCGCGTTTTTGTGGAACGTCGTGGCGAGCTGGAATTGTCTGCGGTTCGCTTTGCTAATGAACCTCATCTGCTACGCATTATTAATCGCATCGTTTCGCAAGCCGGGCGTCGCGTAGATGAAAGTCAACCTCTTTGTGATTGTCGCCTTATGGATGGCAGTCGAGTCAATGTTGCCATCGCGCCCATCGCCGTTGATGGTCCGCTGGTTTCCATTCGGAAATTTTCGAAAAGCCCGCTTACATTGGATAGGCTTGTCGAATATAATGCTATCCCTGACATCGTCGCACAATTTCTTTGGGCGGCCTGTAAAGCTCGTATTACAATTTTGATTTCGGGCGGAACCGGATCCGGTAAAACTACGCTCTTAAATGCTTTGTCTCAATCCATCTCGGAAAAAGAACGCTTAATCACAATTGAAGATGCCGCCGAGCTCCAATTACAACAACCCCATGTCGCGAGGATGGAGACGCGCCCACCAAATATAGAAGGTCGCGGCGAAATTAAACAGAGAGGCTTGGTCAAAAACGCGCTGCGCATGCGACCAGACCGGGTCATACTCGGCGAAGTCCGAGGCGAAGAAGCTTTCGATATGCTGCAAGCCATGAACACAGGGCATGAAGGCTCTATGGCGACCTTACATGCCAATACACCGCGAGACGCCCTTACTCGATTGGAACAAATGGTTGCCATGGGGGATATGAAAATCACCCCTGAAGCTGTGGCAGGACAAATTGCATCTGCCGTCGGTCTGATCGTTCAGGCCACACGACTCTCTGATGGACAGCGTAAAATCACATCTGTGGCCGAAGTGACCGGAATGGAAGGTCCTGTCATTCAAATGCAGGAGCTGTTTAATTTCACACGAACTGGTACGGGTCCAAAAAATGAAGTCATAGGTGAATTTCGTTCAACAGGCATACGGCCGAAATGTTTGGAGGATATCCTCACTCTCGGCATTCCTCTGCCTGAAGGATTATTTGAACCCAAAGTTCTCCAACCCGGAAAGCAATCTGATCTCTCTTTGAAAGCGCGAATCGGATAATGTCTTCGGGTCAGAGCTTCGTCATATATGCGCTTATTTTTGCCGCTGCCGTGCTGTTTCTTCAGACAGTTTTCAGCTTAGGCAAACAAGCCTCCCAACGCGTTCAGTTGGCGAATGACCGTTTACGCCGTTTTGCAAAAGCCGATAATGAAGCCGAAGCTCTGGGACGACTGCGCCGGGCACGATCAATGCGGGCTGATGGTCAAATTGCGGGTCTTAATATCCGTATAGCGCAGCTCGTTATGCAATCGGGTTTACCATTGGGACAATATGGATTTTATTTTGCGTCACTTGGTATGGCGGGCTCGGTAGGACTTACAAGTTTTTTGGTTAAATCCACACCGTTGTGGAGCCTCATAGGGTTTCTTACGGGGCTGATAGCACCCTTCTTCATCATTTCCTTTCTGGTCAAGCGACGTCAGAAGCGGGCTGTCTCACAATTGCCAGATGCGTTAGATGTCATTATCCGGTCTCTGGCCGCAGGTCATCCTGTCGCCGTTGCCATGGCTTTGGTCGCCCGGGAAATGCCCGACCCGATCGGAAGTGAATTTGGCATTGCCTCTGACGAGGTCAGTTTCGGGTCCTCTATATCTGCCGCCATTCAAAAAATGTCTGATCGTATTGGACATGAGGACTTCGAACTTTTTTCTGCCATGATCCGTTTGCAAGAACGGACAGGAGGGAACCTTGCGGAACTCTTGCGTTCAAATGCTAAAACAATCCGCGATCGCCAAAAAATGCGATTAAAAATTAAAGCGGCCTCAGCAGAAGGTAGAATGAGCGCACTCATATTAAATGCAGCGCCTATACTCTTATTTCTCGCCATTCAAAAAATGAGTCCGGATTTCTACGGCGAAGTGAAAGACAGTCCAATTGTGACCTATACACTCTGGGGTGTCGTTATATGGATGATCATTGGCAATCTCGTCATGCGCAAAATGATCAATTTTAAGATATGAGTTTTCATAACGCCCTCACAATTATCATTGCTATGTGCTTTTTGGGAATCTCACTCTTCCTGTGCTTTATAGCAATTCGAAGCGCGGTGATTGAAAGCAAACGCGTTGAGCGACGATTGGCTGGGGGTGCCCCGCTGGATGACGATGCGGACATTGGAATTGGCGCGAAATCTCGCGCCAAGCGTAATCTATTATCTCAATTAGGGTCTCATTTGACACTTCCTGACTCAAAAGAGATTACGCGACTACGGTTTATGCTCGCGCAAGCCGGATATTTTGATCAGAGCACGGTTAAAAGCTTTTTCGCTATCCGCGTCATTTGTCTTTTTGGTCCCGCGATATGCTGTCTCATTTTATGGGCGCTAATTGCGGCAAAGCTTGGCACAACTCCTACAATTACGGTCTGCGTTATCTTAATAGGTCTTGGCCTCTTTGCCCCAGAACAAGTCTTAAAATTCAAAGCCGGAAAACGAACGGATCAGTGCCGCAAGGGTTTTCCAGATATGATGGATTTGATGACAGCCTGCGTCGAAGCCGGGCTAGGCATGGACGCCGCTCTCATTCGTGTGGGGCATGAACTGGGCGGACGCTATCCAGCGTTGAAACAAAATCTTGATATTATGAACCTCGAATTGCGGGCTGGACGAGACCGGAATGAAGCCATGCTAAACTTTGCACATCGTATCAATTTAGACGAGGCCAAAGCTTTGGCCGTCATGTTAAAACAAGCCGAAGATATGGGGTCATCCGTCGGACAGGCGCTCAGAACGTTTTCCCAAGATATGCGGCATAAGCGTATGATGAAGGCGGAAGAAAAAGCGGCGGCCCTCTCGGCAAAACTCACAGTTCCGCTGATCTTATTCATTTTTCCAACGATTATGGTGATGCTGATGTTGCCTGCGGGCATTCGGATAATGGCGGGATTGACATAATGCGCGCGCTTCTTCTCGGTTTAACCTGTATTGTTTGGTCCAGCGCCGCTGAAGCGCGAGACGTCTCTATAAATGAGATTCGTCCTATCGAGACACACTCAACGGATGTCTTCGAGGTTTTGACACAATTACGCCAAGCGCAAGAAGCCTTAATGCGCAGAGATTACCTTTCTGCACGTCGGGGTTTTGAGAGTGTTTTGATGCATGACTCGAATTTAGAGTCTGCACAAAAGGGGCTGCGACGAACGCTTATTGCTTTGGGGGAATTCAACAAAGCTGAGCGCTTTATGTCGGATACGACCTCCCCGGATGGTGTCATTATTCAGGTGAGACTAGGTCAAATTTCTGATCCGGAACAGCTTATTTCGGACACCTTAAAACATACATCTGATCCGCGCCTCTGGACATTGCTTGGTCAACTACAAGATAAAGATGGGAAATTTCTTTTGGCCAGACAGTCCTATGCCATGGCCAATTTGGCCGGGGCCAGGCCCGGCCTGTCTGAAAATAATATCGGCCAATCCCACTGGCTCGCGGGCGAGCCTGAGCTTGCCTTAGAGGCCTTCACCCGCGCCGCAGAACTGGACCCCTATGACATACAATTTGACAATAACCGTCGTCGTGCGCTCATCCATCTTGGCCATACACAAGACGCCATCGCTGGGTTGGATGCAAGCCGCGCAGGGCTGTTCTTAGCGCAAGCCGCTGATAAAGCCGCCCAAGAAAATGAGACAAAACTCGCAAAGTTTCTCTACCGCAAATCACTCAATATTGCCCCGCGCCATAACCCACGAATCGCAGAGAAATTAGCCCGTTTAGAACAATAGCGTTCCGACACCTAAGAACACGCCCAAGCTGAGTGACAAACCTAATAAGATCAACACACCATCGCGCGCTGTAATCCCTAAGCCTAACAACAAAACAATTGCTGCAGGGGCGACAACGCCGAAAGGTACCATGCCCAGAGGGAAAAATGAAAGTGACAGGATAATCGCGACGATCGAGATCAATACCTGCATTGGACCCGTCGCCGCCCATTGTAGACGCTGACGTATAATCCCATCGATTTTTGCCAATATGGGACGCAGCTTCGCCTGTACTTTAGAGAGCTTATCCGACGGGATTTTCACCCGACGTAACACTTCGGGCATCCAAGGTGTTTTCCGCCGAAAGAGAAGCTGCAAAGCAAAAACAATAACGATCACACCAAAGGCAGGGGGAATACCCGGTATCGCCCCTAATGGGGTCATCATACAAAGACCGCATAAAACCATGATTGGGCCAAAAGACCGATTTCCGAAGGCTTCAACAACGGTCTTCAAATCTACAGAATTTGACCCATCCATAGCGGTTTCGATCTGATCCAAAACACTTTGCAACGGTGTATCGGCGTGGTCAGTCATGTCTCTGTGATCATTCTTATCCATGACGTGACAAATGTGGTCTAGGCAGCTAGGGCGCAAGCACGTTTTTCTTAAATTCAGATTATTTTAGGCCCAGCGAAAATATGGAATTTGAATTGTGGCTCAGTCTTGTTGCCCTCTTCTTTACCGGTGGGCTTACACCGGGGCCAGCTGTCATGCTCGTTTTGGCATCTTCCTTTCGATATGGATTTAAACCTGCACTATTGCCGGCCTTTGGTGTCGCGGCCGCAAATGTACTCTGGCTCTGCCTCGCGGCCAGCGGAACGGCCGCCTTATTTGAAATTTACCCGCGTGCTACGTTGGGGCTCAAAATATTGGGTATGTTGGTGTTAGGCTGGATGGCCATTTCGGTCATGTTTGGCCCTCTTCCGAAGTTAGAACCCAATCCTGAAGACGCCCCAAAACGCGGACGGCTGTTTTTGAAAGGCTTTTTATTACAAGTGACCTCACCCATGCCGCTGGTCTATTTTGGGATGTTACTGCCCCTATATTTCCAACCCGACATGCCGCTGGCGCCACAATTTCTGACAATGCTAGTGACTGTCACGATTTTAGAGCTCTTTGGTCTGTCCGTCTATGCCTATGCGGCGCAATCCATACGGCGTTTCTTGCAGCGTCCCCGGACGGGTCGCATTTTTAATGTGCTTATCGGAATAGTGATGATCTTATCCGGGGTTTTTGCAGTGCTTTCTACTTCATAATGGTTGAAAAGATAGGTGACAGCGTTATCAGGCCGCGAACTATATAGGATGATCTTTCATGGATATGAGCAAAATTCCAACAGGCGAAAACCCGCCTTTTGATGTTAACGCCATTATCGAAGTTCCACTGGGCGGTGAACCTATTAAATATGAGTTGGACAAAGCGTCAGGTGCAATGTTTGTAGACCGTTTTCTCTATACATCCATGCGCTACCCCTGCAATTATGGCTTCTTACCGCATACCCTCTCTGAGGACGGCGATCCAACGGATATTATGGTGGTGGGCCAGCGAGCCCTTGTGCCGGGCTCCGTCATTCGCGCCCGTCCTGTCGGTGTAATGCTGATGGAAGATGAGGCGGGAATGGACGAAAAAATTGTGGCCGTACCCCACAATAAGCTGACACCATATTACGACAATATCAAAACCTACACGGACCTACCGCAAGTCCTGCAAGATCGCATTCCACATTTCTTCGAGCATTATAAAGATCTCGAAAAAGACAAATGGGTAAAGGTCTTGGGTTGGGAAGGCCCTGAAAAAGCGGGCGAGATGATTATGAATGGGATCAAAAACTATAAGGGATAAAAAACCTAGAGTTTATGCTCCTGCGCTTTTGCAGACACTCAGTAAAAATTGATTGGCGATAAGATTATAACTTATCGCCTGATTGGAGGTTGCCTACTTAGGCGTAATTCGAAGCAAGCGACTGTCATTATCTTCTAAGACATAAAGAGCGCCATCAAGGCCGGTCTCGACTTCGCGGATCCGTTTGCCCCACTCAAAGCGCTCAGCTTCCTTGGCAACTGGCCCACGATTACCATTTTCAAATTCGACGCGAATAAGCGCTTGTGACGAGAGCCCACCGATAAAGCCGTCGCCTTTCCAATCGCTGAATTGCGATCCGTCATAAATTGTGAAGCCAGCCGGACTAATAGCTGGCACCCAATATTCCGCAGGCTTTTTGAAAACCGGGTTTGTATCATGATCAGGGATTTCAACGCCTGAATAATGTTTACCATTAGAGACGACAGGATATCCATAATTTGACGATCGAACGATGTGGTTCAATTCATCGCCGTCTCTTGGTCCCATTTCATGCACCCATAAACGTCCTTGCAGATCAAAATCGATGCCAAGTGGATTACGATGACCCAATGTCCAAATTTCTTTCGTCACACCGCCTTGCGCCGCGAAAGGATTATCTTCGGGAACAGATCCGTCCGCATTAATCCGCACAACCTTACCCAAATTCATGTCCATATTTTGGGACGGTGTAAATTTCTGACGCTCTCCTGATGTGATGTAGAGATAGCCACCACCATCTTTTGCGTTTTCAGGACTAAAGGCCATGCGGTGCCCATAATGCCCATTTCCCGTCACTTTAGGCAGCTGCGTCCAGATACGCTTACGCTGAACAAGCGCGCCGCCCCGCGCAGATGTGGTCAATGTCGCACTGTCAACAACCGCGCCGGATAAGCTGTTATCCTCTGGATCACGTTCGACATAGGAAATGTAAATGCGTTTATTATCTTCGAAATCAGGGTGAAGGATAATATCGCCCATACCTCCCTGACCGCGCTCTGTCACAGAAGGTACATTTCCGATCTTACCGAGTTTTTTGCCATTACGACCAACGAGCCACAGCGCGCCACTTTTTTCCGTAACAAGCATACGACCATCAGGAAGCATCGTCATCGCCCAAGCCCCGTCAAAATTCTCAAGTTCTGTAATTTCAATTTCAGATCCGGCGGATCCAGTAACAGTTTTAGCAGAGGCATTTCCGGCAAGAGAGAGGATGGCGGCAGATAGAAGAAGGGCGCGCATGATAAACCTTTCAGATTAGATGGATCGCAGTTGTTACTACGAAACAGAGTGCCATAAGGTTCCTACCCAAAGAGATCAAAGTAAAGGATTTCCGCGTCACGTCCTTGTGAGATATGAATACGTCCACCCTTCGTGATCGCCAAACCATCACCTTCTTCCAGACGTTGGTCGTTCACATCCACGGACCCACGTGCAACCTGTATCCAGCCTTTATGACCTGCAGGCAAAGTCGTTTCTGCTGTCTGATCGCCGTCAAATGTTCCAGCGTAGATCAAACCATCAGCGCGCATAGCGAGCGACCCATCACGTCCATCAGGCGATAAGAATAGCTTTAACCGACCTGCCTTATCACAGGGCGTCAGGTCCAGCGTTTCATAACGTGGCTCACCACCGTCTTGATTGGGCAACAACCAAATTTGGAGAAAATGAACAGGTTTATCCTCGGATGGATTAAATTCTGAATGCCGTACACCGTAACCTGCCGACATATATTGAATCCCGCCAGCCTTCACGGTTGAGCTGTTGCGCATGGTATCTTTATGCGCCAGCGAGCCGTCTAAGACATAGGAGAAGATTTCCGCATTTTGATGTGGGTGTTCGCCAAAGCCGCGACCCGGCATGACTTGATCATCATTAATCACCCGCAAATTTGCAAAGCCCATATGGTCGGGATGAAAGTAATTTGCGAAAGAAAAACTATGCGCTGAGGTCAGCCAGCCATGATTGGCCATGCCACGCTCACCTGCGGGGCGCATGCGAAAGCTAGAGGCCAGTGGGGCAGCGGTCTGTGATGTTCGTATCGTCATCTCTATCTCCTTAAGCGGCGAGCTTTTTAATCTCGTTTTGAGCGGCGGCGAGCTTCGCCTCTATATTCCGCCCTGTCGCATCTGCTGCGATAATCGTGACATCTTCAATCCCGATAAAGCGCAAAGCCTGTTTTAGCCATGGGGACGCAAAATCAATCTCAGAGCCAATGGGCGTGCCGCCGGAAGCCATAACAATGATCGCCTTTTTATCATTTAAAAGGCCGACCGGACCCGTTTCTGTATATCGAAACGTCACACCAACACGCGCGACCATATCATACCAAGCCTTGAACGCGGCTGGCACACCGAAGTTATAGATGGGTACCCCCAAAACGACTATGTCAGCATCTTGTAATTCCGCGACTAACTCATCTGAATAGGCTAGAGTCGCAGATTGCTGTGATGTGCGGTCTTTCGCAGGCGTAAAATTGGAGTTGATCCAATCTTCGTCAACATGGGGGATGGAGGTCATCAAATCTCGCTCGAATACAGAGCCCCCCAATTGCTTTATAACATCGGCTGAGAGTTGCCGCGTCAGCGACCCCTCGCGCCGTCCACTGGATTGAATAGAGAGAATTTTAGGCTTTGATTTTCTTGAGTCTGAAACTGTCATGATGGTTACTTTCCAATTTATACTTCCGATGACTCCCATTTAAAGTTTCTCTACACACACAGAAGTCGTGCATTTCGCAAATCATTGTTCTACACAACGCAACAATGATAAACACAGAAGACCTTAGAATTTTCACGGATATTGTCCGAGCAGGCTCTATTTCCAAGGCCGCTGCCTTGCGAAGGCAATCCAAATCTGTCTTGTCACGGAAACTCTCCGATCTGGAATCACGGCTCGGCGTCACGCTGATTACGCGGACGACGCGGGCCATGCATCTGACAGATGCAGGGACAGAGCTGTTAAAACGTTCAGAATCAATTTTGGATGAACTCGCCGAAATGGAAACCGCCATTCGGAATGAAGCGTCAACCCTGACAGGACGTCTGCGCATAGCCGCACCTTTGTCTTATGGCCTAACAGTCTTGCAACCGATTCTGTCTCAATTCATCCGTGAGCACCCCGACCTCAAAGTTGAAGTTGATTTTTCAGATCGAAAAATCGACCTCGTCGAAGATGGCTTCGACATTGCGGTTCGCATCGGTGTCCTCGGCGATAGCAGTTTGATTGCACGGAAAGTGATGCCCGTCGGACATACGGTGGCTGCCAGTTCTAACTTTTGGGATCAGTATGGACGTCCAAACCATCCAGATGATTTGTCCGAGCTTCCAGCTTTAAGATACCTTAATCTCAAGAACCCAAACACAATTCCGTGGTGGGGGCCTCAAGGTGAAACAGGAACCGTTCATCCGCCTATTGCGGTGTTGGCAGGCAATGGTGACTTTTTAGCAGGTCTAGCCCATGATGGGTGCGGCTTTATGGTCGAGCCTGATTTCATCCTCGCGCCGTGGCTTGAGAGCGGAAAGTTGGAAGCTGTTTTAACGGACTATGCTTGGTCTCAAACGAACCTTTATTTAGTTTATCCACCGACGCGCCGAATAGCGGCCCGAACCCGCGCCTTTGCCGAAGCTGTTCTTGAAGCTCTCACATAATTAATGTCGGCTCTTGACGCATTGATTTTCAGCGTTCACAGAAAAGACACGCGAAGGGAAGCGTACGCACCGCAAGAGCGGGCGGCGGCCAACTTCATACTCGCGAGGGGAAGCGCAGTCGGGGAGACCGGCGCGGCCAACTTCATAACATAAACGGACGACCGGCCTAAAGGCTTAGTTAAGACCGTGCGTCCTTTTCAAGGGAGAGACGTTGTTATGACACTCTATCTAATTATCTTAGCGGGGCTTATTGCCGTGCTTTACGGGATTGTGACCCGTGCCGGGCTGATGAAGGCCTCGACCGGTAATGAACGCATGAATGAAATCGCAGGCGCGATTCAAGAGGGCGCGAAAGCCTATCTGAATAAGCAATATAAAACGATCGCGATTGTGGGCGTTCTTGTTGTCATCGTTTTATTTGCACTGTTTCAAAATTTAATCGCACCGCTTGGCTTTATCATTGGGGCCGTTTTGTCCGGTATTGCAGGCTATGTTGGCATGCTCGTCTCAGTGCAAGCCAATGTGCGGACAACGGAAGCATCCCGCGCGTCGCTGGGCTCTGGCCTCAACATCGCTTTTAAAGCGGGTGCCATCACAGGGATGCTTGTTGCGGGCCTCGCGCTTCTCGGTCTCGCGATCTACTATTTGCTCCTTACAGGTCCGATGGCGGCAAGTGAGCGCGGCGTCATTGACGGGCTTGTTAGCTTATCTCTCGGTGCGTCACTGATTTCAGTCTTCGCCCGTCTTGGCGGCGGTATCTTCACTAAAGGGGCCGATGTTGGCGGCGACTTGGTCGGTAAGGTCGAAGCCGGTATTCCGGAAGACGATCCCCGCAACCCTGCCACAATCGCGGATAATGTCGGTGACAATGTCGGTGACTGCGCGGGTATGGCGGCCGATTTGTTCGAAACCTATGTCGTGACAATTGCCGCGACGATGATCCTCGGCTCTATCCTTTTCGGTGCAGTCGGTGAGTTGGCACTTTACCCAATGGCGATTGGTGCGGTTTGTATCATTACGTCAATCATCGGCACCTATTTTGTTAAGCTCAGCAAAGGCTCCACAAATGTGATGGGTGCGCTTTATAAAGGCCTGATCGCAACAGGTGTTTTATCCGTAGGCGCTATCGGTGTCTTGACGCATCTAATGCTTGGTTTTGGTGATGTCGCCAATACAGGCTTTACCGGCATGGATTTATTTCTTTGCTCTATCGTCGGATTGGTCATCACCTTTCTGATCGTGATGGTCACAGAATATTATACGGGCACGAAATACCGTCCAGTGAAATCCGTCGCCGCCGCGTCAGAGTCCGGCCATGGCACAAACGTCATTGCGGGTCTTGCGGTCTCTATGGAAGCCACAGCCGTTCCAGCCCTCATCATTGTTGCAGGTATCATTGTTACCTTTAGCCTTGCAGGGCTCTACGGTATCGCGATTGCGGTCACAGCCATGCTGGGTGTTGCCGGAATGATTGTTGCGCTCGACGCCTTTGGTCCTGTCACAGATAATGCAGGCGGTATTGCGGAAATGTCTGAGTTAGACCCTGAAGTCCGGAACACAACAGACGCTTTGGACGCTGTTGGGAACACAACGAAAGCCGTGACCAAAGGTTACGCGATTGGCTCTGCCGGTCTCGGCGCCCTGGTTCTATTCGCGGCCTATTATCAGGATATCCTGTATTTCAGCGCGCAAGACGGCAATCCGCTTTCGGGTGTTTCAGTCGATTTCAGCCTGACCAATCCTTATGTCATTGTCGGTCTATTTGTCGGTGGCCTCCTGCCTTACCTCTTTGGCGCTTGGGCCATGCAGTCCGTTGGACGTGCAGCCGGAGCTATTGTCGATGAAGTTCGTCGTCAGTTCAAATCTGACCCCGGCATTATGGCGGGCACATCCCGTCCAGATTATGCCAAGGCGGTTGATCTGCTGACAGGTGCGGCGATTAAGGAGATGATCAAACCATCATTGCTGCCAATCCTCGCTCCGATTGTTTTATATTTTGCGATCTATTTCATTGCGGATACCAGTCAGGCTTTGGCCGCACTTGGCGCGATGCTGATGGGCGTGATCGTAACGGGTCTGTTCTTGGCCCTGTCCATGACAGCCGGTGGCGGCGCGTGGGATAATGCCAAGAAATATATCGAAGACGGTCACCATGGTGGCAAAGGCTCGGAAGCGCATAAGGCGTCCGTGACCGGAGATACAGTCGGCGATCCCTATAAGGATACAGCCGGACCTGCCGTAAACCCAATGATCAAAATCACGAATATTATGGCCTTGCTGCTCCTAGCTGTTATGGCACATTAAGACTGATCTAAATTTCGCAGGCAATTGCGAAGGGGAGAGCGCCCGTCCCGACACGGAAAGAAAATACCGGTCGGGGCGGGCTTTTTATTATCAAAAAACGACTTTAAGGCGGAGATTGCGTTAGGTTGAACTCGGCATTAATTGTGTCACGTAAAGCAAGATTTTCTTTGTCAGTACAGTCAAATTATAACGTCCGTATAGTTATGTATGGATCAAATGTTTTGACCGCTGTGATTTGAAACGCTTATCTCCGGTTTTATGTGACAGGGCACATATTCATCTTTAAACCGATCAATATGACCGAAGAGAGATTAAGTTCAATTGCCAGAGATGAGACTCCGCCTACTCCAACAGGTCGCCCGGCTGATCTGGTCGCGTTTGGTTTGGCGAGCATGGCCGGGCTGTTATCTCTCGCCGCCGCCCTCTGGTTCTTTTTTGGATTTGCGGAAAATGATACCCGCCCAGAACATCTCACTTCTGCCTTCGTCCTGACATGTCTACTCTTTTCATTTGCGTTCATTCCCTTTGCTCTTGTGGCAAAATTTGCTTGGCGAGCGCATAAAACAGGGTCTTTTCGCCGTGATTTGCTCTGGACATTTTTCCTCATGCTGCCGTGGCTTGCCCTCGGGATTCTAGCGGTTATCTACACCCCTCTTCCGGCGTGGTCCGGTTTAATCATGACGATTTTTGCGGGGCTTTTGACGCTTTGGGCTTTGATCTCTTTGGTGTTGGATTGGAACGCGCGTCCTTAAAATGCGTTAGGAAGACAGCAAGATGAGTCGTCAGTTACAGTTAAATAACAGACATACAGGCAAATTTTCATCTTACATTCAGCTTTGTGTTCTCACCTTGAGAGCCTGAAAGGAGTCCCCCATGCCTAAACATGTTACATCGCCGCGCCACAGCCTACGCCATCTCTTTATAGCGGCCTCAGCGCTCACCCTCATGGCCTGCGCGACAGCAACCCCTTATCAACCCGCATCCGAGCCGGGTGGATTTGACGGGTTTTCCCAGCAGATGATCGAGAACAATCGCGCCCGAATTACTTTTGGCGGCAATTCTTTGACCAAGCGGGAAACCGTTGAAAATTACCTGCTTTACCGTTCTGCCGAGATGGCCGTGGAGCGCGGCTTTGAAACCTTTACCTTGCAAGAACGCGACCTGGAAAAGAACCAGAAAATTCGTGTGACACCCGGCTTGGGCGGCGGCTTTTACGATCCTTTTTTCGGATATAGTTTCTATCGCCCACGTTTCGGATGGTCGCGTGGCTATCGATTCTCCCGATTTGGCGGGTTTAACCGCGGACGCGGATTTGGCCGTCGTGCCTTTTACGATCCTTTCTATGATCCCTTCTTTGATGATTTCGACGTCCGTGAGATCACCAAATACCGCGCCACAGCCGAAGTTGTTTTCGGGAATGGAGCGGGTGTGAAAACCCCGCAGACATTTAATGCGCGCGAAGTGCTTCAAAATTTGGGGCCATCAATTACCTTCCCTGAAGAGAAATAAACGCGATCTTTTTGCTTTAAAAAAGCCGATCTTGCACCTCCGCGAGGTCGGCTTTTTTTTGTGACTTAATTATCTTCAAGAAGCTCCGGCTTGCGATAATAGAGCTTCAAACCATTTGCCGTGCTCATGGAATCGGATTGCGTATTCATCACGGTCCGAATACGGTCCAAGATCAACACATCAATCGTTAGAATGAGCGTCGTGACAAAAGAGGCATAATCGGCTGAGACACCTTGGCTCGTCAAAATATCCTGAATGAGAACAACCGAAGCGCTTGGCGTGCCCGCGGCGGCGGTTGCATAGATCATGGATTGAAAACCGACGAGGAGCGCCTCGCCAAATCCAACCGTAATCCCAAAAGCCGACATGGCATAGAGACAGACCAGCAAAAGTCCGATCAATGTCCCGACCATATTGATCGTCGCGCCCACAGTGAAAAACGGGGTCGCCTCATCGCCATTTGCACCCAGCTCGCTACAGGCTTCTTTGGTCGCAGTGAGCGTCGCCATGGAAGACGAGGTTGAAAAAGCGACGAGGGCTTGCGGTGCAACGGCGCGCAAAACGAAGCCGATCCCGCGACCCTGAATACGGGATGTCACCAAGACAATCACGATCCACGTCAGGCCCATCGCCAGACTGTAAGGCAGTAATATCCGTGCGAGATTTCCAAGATTAGCTACACCTTGCTCATCCGCCAATGCAATGGTGATCCCGCCAAACACGGCCAGCGGAATGGTATATTGTAAAAATTTGCGAAAGCCTGCGATAAAGAGATCAGAGATTTTATCGGCTTCGCGTCCCAAATCCAGACGCTTGAGCGCGCCGCCCAAGACAATCCCTGTATAGATCGAGATCATCAGCGCCGAGGTCACCACGCCGTAAATTTTCGCCATAAAAGGTGCCGAAGCCTTTAAATCTCCGCCGGCCCCCGTTGCGGGAAAGACATCGATATTTGGGAAAAGGAAAAAGCTGGTAATCGCAATGGCCATCCCGATCAGGGAGAAGCCCACAAAAAACGCCAAGACCCGTGCAAATTTCGCGCCCGCCCCGCCCGTCGAAATGGCAAGGCTCGACCCGATGGACAGGATGATGAGCGCATACATGAGGGGCTTGAGCGGCACGAAAAGCGCGTCTTTCGCCAGACCCGCAATGGATTTCGTAAGATAGGTTCCACCCGGCGCAATCGGCTCTGCCAACCAAGAAAGGCCCAAAGCCCAAAATAAAACGGCTAAGCCCGCTGCGACAACAACAAGCAAGAGGAGTGGAATATCGTGAATACGCGACATGAGCGGGTCCCTTTTTATTTATAGGTTAATGTCTAGGCAGCGCAGCCCATGGGGGCAAGCGCGAAACGCCCCTCACAAAGGCTTCAAAAATATGAAGGCGAGCGGGCGTTGCAACTGACACGCCCTTGAAACTTTGGTTTCAAATCGGGTTCAGCAAAAGACGTTGCCCTGAGAGTCAGGACTGTCCGCAGAGTTGATCTTCACGACGGAAGACCGAATGAATAATTGTTTTACGCAATGACCAAAGTGGATTGGGCCAAAAGCCCATACCACCCCCGCATTTGGCTGACGCCAAGTGCTAGGCTCTGCGGCGGTGGTTGTTAATATACCGGGCGGGGGTCCCGCAGTTGCGCCTCCCGGTCACACTCGTCAGAATGAGCCTCGCACTGGTGAGGTGCGTTTCTCATATTGAGATTTGATGTTTCCTACCATCTCATCCCAATCTCATCCGTCTTTCGACGATGAGTCCAACGGCCCCGAGTTTGAGTTCACAGCGGTCGCCTCTCGATATAAAAGCCCCGGCACAGTCCGATGTCTCACCATCGGATGCTCAGGCCCACCGTCTCCCGAACTGAATAGTGAGCGCTACCCTGTCCTAAGTCCGAAAGAACAAGATTAATATGCGGGATAAAAGGGGAAGTGAGGATTATGTTTTTTGAAAAAATGACAAGGGATTGAAAAGAAGAGTTTTATCCGTTGATCGGCCTGATGCAAAATGAGGATATATCTCTTTAGCCCTCCCTTCTCTCCGTCATCCCAAGATTTATTCTTGGGATCCATGGTGTAGACTGGAGGTTATACAAACAATTTTAATAATGACCGATAGATCATCGAATGGATTGCAAGGACAAGCC
>CAZBDT010000009.1:0-33337 GCA_964490745.1 uncultured Algimonas sp. | reverse complement strand
CACGTTTGATACGTCTCTTGTTTTTTGCGGCTTTTTCCCGTTACCTTATAATATCCTAGCTTATCAGAAGCCTGCAAAAAACCGTCCTCAATAGCATTATGTATACAAACAGAAGATTCAACGCAGGCCTCTTGATCAACTATAGGCGGTAAAAAAAAGCGAGCGTAATTAAGCTTTAAGCCTTTCAATATTTTAAATTTGAATATGCGCTTGAACTTTACAGATGGACGAGACGCAAAATTTACGATCTTCATCGCTTCCGGGTAATTATAGAGGATATAATCTTTATCCCGATTGAATTTTAGCATGCCAGAAGTTTGATGCTTAGACAGAATTTGGTGCTGAGAAACCTTTAAAAAATCCACCCCTAATTCTTCAACCTCTTTCCGTGTAATTAGATATGGACCTAATAGCATATTGTGGAGAGCTGAAAACGGTTTTAAAAAATTTCGGGAGTCCAAAATACGGTATATTTTCACACCAAGCTTCGCCCCACGATAATATACAGGCAATGCTTGAGGGAAGCGCATGATCAGGTAGCTCTTTGGTCGCTTAAATAAATAATATCCATTGAAACGCGACTTTTCCAATATTCCATGTTGGAACATTTTTACACGATCTACACCAAACTTTTGGAGATCGGAGTGTGGCACGAGATAAGGCCCGACTAAAACAGATACTATTTTTTTCGGAACAATAAAGAAAATGAATTTAAAAATGTTAGCGATGACCCTGGAAACAGGATTACGCTGTAACTCATCCCAAACTGGCGATAGTACAAAAGCCAAGTTATTACGCCATATCATTTTTACAAGTGCGGGACGTAGTTCGTCAGGACCGTGGCGCTTCACGAAAACTAGACTTGACGGAAAGTTTTGTTTTGAGCGCTTCGATAGCCTTTTTTGCAAACGATAACGAAATAATCCGAATCCTGATAAATCTTCAGGCTCTTCGTTTTTTTCGCCTTCATTTTCCGGTACATACTCCGTGTAGATTTTCGCATCATAGACGACACCTAAAGGAATGTTTGCCGCTTTTTTTACGCGATATGTGTATTCATAATCAGATAAATAGTGCGGGAATTTCTTATCATCAATCGTACCGGCTTTTTTAGCCGCAGCCATAGGGAAAATAGTGCCCCGCCCTGGTAAAACATCACTTGTTAAGTCAACACCATTCTCTGGCAGGATAGTTTTATCTTTTGAAAGAAATGAAAACTTTTCCCAATTCAACTCGACACCCGCATCCATAATCTCATCGGGCTTATCCTCGCGATAAACGACACCACATAAAACAGCATTATGTATTTTACTCTCTGACACCAAAAGCTCGATATAGCCTTCATCAAAAGCGGTATCGTCGTTCATAATCATCAAAAAGTCGTCTTCTGATGAGTGCTCAAAGGCGTAGTCCACGCCCAAACGGGTTGCCCCACCCCACCACACTTCTTTCTTCGAAACCAGTACGGTGGTTTTTGGGTGGTGCTCTCTTAAATGCTCTACCGTCCCATCAGTAGAGCCCCCATCGCAAACAATGATTTCGATATTATCATATGTCTGCTTCTCAAGCAGTGAAACACAGTTTGCCGTGCGCTCCCGACGATTGAAAACAGGGATAACAACGTAAATTTTCGGTAGGTCTTTCATGCTCACGACATTAAAAATTATTCGACTATACTAACTTCTAGCTTCGCAACTTCCAAAACTTCAGACTTTGTAACATCTTTATTGAAATTGAAGCGGATAGCCGGACGGATCCAAACAGCATTAGGGCTGGTCACTCTAATCGTCACATTATTTTCGACCCAACCATCTGCAAGTGTGGTATATATGCTAGGATCGCCTTCGATAGGTTCTACCACGAAAGGCTGAGAATTGCCCTCAGCGTCATAGGCATAGAAACTTGATAGCTGCCGTATCGGTTCAGATATGGACGATTCTGATTGACGCACCAGCATTTTGAAATTGAACACGCCACTCTTGTTAAATGGAACTTTTTTTCGCTGATAGATATCTCTTCGCCCGACTACAATAAGGGCTTTGCCCTGATCCGTATATCTTGTGTCTGCTGAGAATGGCGGCAAGTCATTACCATCCAGCTGATCACGGCCATAGGACCAATCTAAATCGACATCGTCAGGTACCAAGGCTACCGTATATTCATCTTGGTTGGATCGGACTTCTTCTGAAGCGTCCGTATCTAGGACAGGTGTATTTTCGGCCTCGCTTATTGATAGGTCAGTTGTTGAATCGTCATTCGCCCCCCCACATCCTGAAAGAACCGCGCAAACGGTTAAGATCACGCCTGATTTGACGACATTATTTATTTGCTGACACATTATGGTTACTCAATTCAATTAATATCAATGTTAAAAAAACGTTGCGCTAGTTGGCCTGAAATTTGAGATTATGCAGCATGCAAGAATGCTGTTACGCCTGATAAGGGCGTTTCTTTTGCTCGAATAACGATTTTATGTCCACAATAAACCCCTCCGCAGTTCACAGCTAACGCGACGGTTTCGGGGGCATTATGAAAATCATCATATATGAGCACCCTCATAACGGAGGCAGATTTATTTGTGATTTCAACCACTCCTATATCGCTGCTATTTATATTGTTAAAAACAACATGTTCTTTCTGCGGCAGTACAGAGAAAGTCACCTCACCACTTGATTTTTGTGGGGGGAAGTCTTTCTTCCCCCAAAACTTTAAAAATTTCAATTACGCCCCCATCATTAGTCTACACAGGCACCAGTCTGCGAAATACACTAAAAATCATATACTTACGTCAACGACAAAAAGGTTGCAGTCCCTTTCACCTGATTTTCAGACGCACGAATGACGATACGATTCCCACAATATGTCCCCCCGCAACCTGGAAGCACAGCAATGGTTTCCGGACCTTGAGATGTATTTTTCCCATCTTCGTAACAAAGTACACGCATAACAGAAACAGAGGTGTTGGTTATCGCAATTACTCCAAGCTCGTCCCCAAAACTATTCGAGAAGACGACATGTTCTTTGCCGGCTTCCACGCTAAAACCTAGTTCTCTATTAGACATTATTACCCGCTTTCAGTTTTGCATTGGAAAATTTTTTGCGCCTTATTCTTAGCAATAGTTGCAAACTTGTCGCAACTTTTCAAGACCAAAAAATAGATTTTTTGAATCATGTAGCTATAATTTGTTTAATCGCTTAAAGGTTTTTAACGTCCGAGCCATGTGTCATGCTCGTGTGGATCATACATAAGTGAGGCTTAGCATTTGCAAACCATACTGATTACTGGCGGCAATGGTTATTTGGGATCGCATTGCATCAAACACGCATTAGAACTTGGACTTAGGCCTATTTTAGTCCTGAGGCGGGACAAGATGCAAATTCTGGAAAATATTATGCCAGACTCTGACTGGCGTAGAACCTGCACTTTTATTATCGAAACTGACCCAAGTGACCTGGAAAAACACTTAACTGATTTAAATCCTGATGCGTTCTTACACATTGCCGCCTATGGTAGATATAGTCATAAGTCGGACGAAATTGATAAGATGCTTGAGGCTAATATTCGGCTCGGTACGCATCTGTTAGAAATTGCCGCTAACTTATCAAGTAAAGACAATCGCAAACCGTTTATTTATTGTGGTTCATATTGGCAACATTCTGGGGAAGACGCACGCTACTGTCCAAACTCTTTGTATGCGGCGACCAAAACCGCTTTTGATGCTATCGCGCATTATTATAATCGCTGTCGCTGTGTTGCGACGCTAGGACTGAAATTCTATGACATTTATGGCCCGAATGATCCTCGGAAACGTATTCTCGACCTAATGATAGAGAGTCTAAATAATGAAACGCCACAAGGCATGTCCAAAGGCGAACAAAAGCTGTCATTATTGTTCGTGGAAGACGCCGTTCGTGCAGTGTTTCATGCGCTATCTCTGATTAATAATGATTTATTTATAGACCGTACATACGGCGTGATGGGGACAAAGCCCTTAAACTTACGGGAAATTTGCGAAACACTTGAACGCATCACAGGAAAAAAAGCAAATATAGACTGGGGTCATTATCCATATAGAAATTACGAAATATTTGACCCGTTTCAGATTAAATCCTTACCAAATTGGGCGCCTGAAACGACTTTGACAGAAGGTATTAAAAAACTCCTTCAATAAAGGCTGCCACATAATAGGCAGCCTTTATTAATATATAGAGATAGATTAGCTATGCCATCTGCTGTTTGACACAGTCGACCAAAGTCTCAATCATATAATCTAGACGCTGATCATCAATCCCTGGCCAAACGCCCATCCAGAAACTGTCGTGCATTATCTTGTCGGTATGTTCTAGCGATCCAGACACGCGGTAATTTACATTTTTAAAAGCAGGTTGTTTGATCAAATTGCCACCAAACAAGAGGCGTGTCCCCACTTTTCTCTCTTCCAATGACTTGGTCAAATCCGAACGATTTATGTTTACACCATCACGAATTGTAAGGAGATAACCAAACCATGAGGGCTCTGACCCTTTCGTTGCGACGGGTAAGCTAAAATACTCTTCCAAACCTGCGCTTTTTATACGTTTTGTTAGTCCATCGAAATTAGCACGTCGGCGTTCAATAAAACCATCTAATTTCTTCAGCTGAGAAACGCCACAGGCCGCCTGCATATCGGATAGTTTCAGGTTATACCCTAAGTGGGAATATGTATATTTATGATCGTAACCTTGAGGCAAGTCACCTAATTTCCAGCCAAAGCGCTTACCACAAGTATTATCTACACCCGGCTTACAATAACAATCCCGTCCCCAATCACGGAAGGATTCCACAATTCTTGCCAAACGAATTTTATCGGTAAAGACGGCTCCCCCCTCACCCGTAGTGATGTGGTGGGCAGGATAAAAGCTGAGTGTTGCGAGATCACCAAATGAGCCCACATTCTTGCCATCTAATTTTGCACCAAAAGCATCACAACAATCTTCGATTAAGTAAAGGCCGTGATGTTTGCACAATTCCGCAATCCGGACCGCATCGAATGGGTTGCCCAAGGAATGCGCGATCATAATGGCTTTTGTTTTTGGACCAATCGCAGCTTCAAGAGCATCGACATCAACATTATGCGTTGCCACATCAATATCTACGAATACTGGAATAGCACCGTGTTGAACGATAGGAGCTACAGTCGTCGGAAATCCTGCCGCAACAGTAATGACCTCATCCCCCGGCTGTATAGCCTTACTACCGAGTTTTGGGGAAGTTAATGCTGCGAAAGCTAAGAGGTTAGCAGCAGATCCAGACACCGTGGCCTTACATAGCTTCTTACCAAATCGTTTCGGCAGCTCCGCTTCAAATTCATCCGCATAACGGCCTGCCGTCAACCACATATCTAATGAAGCATCAACGACGGCAAGGAGATCTTCAGAGTCGATGACTTTTCCAGTAGGCGGAATATATGTCTCGCCAGGAACAAAAACTTGCGCCTCTTTAGCTTCCCAACCTTGGCGCGCGAGCCTTAGAATTTCTTCTCTATTATGCATAATTATATCTCCATGCTCCATTTAGTTTGAGCGTTAAATTTAATGCTATCTTGGTTGAATTCGAACAGAGCATTACTTTTTATGATCTTCTGGTAATTCGTGAGGCAAAAACTCCAAACTACTTACCGCTTCGACCTCTTCTTTAATGTCATTTGCATCTGGCAGATCGTTTAATGTCCATATCTGATCCACCATAACAGGACTATGAGTTTCGTTCAGACCAGTTCCGAAAAAATCTCCTGCAGCAATCGTAAATTCAGCAGCATCGACAATGTAATCTGCCTCTTCTCCCTCTACCGTCATCCGGTAATCAAAGCTATATTCCCCGGCGATCAAAGGTAGGCGTCCGATTGTCACACGCATGACTCCTGCTTTTTGTACCGACTCAAACCCGTAACCGGTTTTCTCTGTTGATATCCGAATGAGAGATTTCCCCCCCGAATCACGTATCGCAATGCCTATCTCAACATCTTTGACGGCCGTTGGGTTTTGACAAGAATACTGCAAGCATAATGAAATTTCTTCCCCACTTACGGGACTACCAACTTTGCGCCCCATCGCATCTTCAAACCAATATTTCTCTATGAGAACAGCACCATTCCCCATGCGCTCTTTATTCTCACCTAGGGCTGTTGATTTACCATCATCAAACATGTTGGATAAATAGAAAGAGACGACATCAGCGGGCACACCATCGCGAACGATCTCACCCTCTTCGATCAAAACACAACGGTCACAATAGGTTTTAACAGCGTTCGTGTTATGACTCACTAATAAAATGGTCCGTCCGTTTTTCCGCATGTTACGAATTTCAGCCAAACATTTTTTTTGGAAACCAGAGTCTCCCACAGCCAGAACCTCATCAAGAAGTAAAATTTCTGCCTGCAGTTGCACTGCAACCGCAAAACCAAGCCTCGACCGCATACCCGTGGAATAATATTTCACACGTTTATCAATAGCATCGCCAATCTCGGAAAATGCGACGATCTCATCAAATTTCTCGTCAATTTCTTCGCGCGTTAGCCCTAGAACCATGCCGCCCATATATACATTTTGGCGGCCAGTAAACATTGGATGAAAACCTGTTCCAACTCCCAACAGAGCGCTGATACGTCCATAAATTTCTATACGACCAGATGTGGGGTGTGTCACACGGGTAATCAATTTCAAAAGCGTCGTTTTACCAGAACCATTCCGCCCAATAATTCCTACAACTTCTCCTTTTTTAATATCCAGAGAAATGCCTTTAGTCGCCCAAAAGCCCTTTATAGGTTTTTTAATAATAGGTTTGCCAGTCAGCCTATTTCGTATGTTTTTCAAAGCATTTTTAGTGCCTTTGAGCATGCGACTGGGAACGTGCCGGAATTGTTGATAACCATAAGATTCAAAGCATTTAGTTAGCTCATGAATACGGATAGCATATTCACTCGCTTCCATTTCCTCGCCCTGCTTAACCTGATCAATTACTGCATCTTCAGCCACAGCTTTAAGGTCAATTGTCGGTTGAGCTTCTTTAACTGAAATTGATTTAGGGACGGTCTCACTCATATCATATCCGCCAGTTCACGCTGAATTTTATTGAAGTATAGTAAGCTAACAATCACAAGCAAAACCGTCACGCTTGCGGATGATGCGATCAACTTAACACTCACATTTTCTGTACCAAAGACGCACCATCGGATAGACTCAACAACGCCTGCAAAAGGATTTAAGCCCCAAAGTATATGAAATTGTTCTGGTACAATAGAGGATGGATACCAAACAGGTGATCCGAAAAACATAAATTGCGTAATCGTCGGCAGAGCGTATCGGACATCACGATATTTTACAGCTAGGGCAGAAATAAAAATTCCTGCCGACATGCAAAGTGTGAGTAAACCAATAATAGCTAGCGGCAGGACAAGTAGATGCAATTCAATCGGCTGCCTCATCACTGTAAAACAAACCAAAAAGAAAAGGATCGCTATCAGAAAGTCTACAGAAGCGCCAATCGTAGAAACAATTGGGAAAATGATTCTAGGAAAATATACCTTTCCAATGAGCGCCTCATTATTTAACACGGAACTCGCACCGTCCCCTAAACACTTTCCGAAAAACTGGTAAGGCACGATACCGGCTAACAAAAACAAAGAGTATGGGGTTTCATCTCCGGAAGAAAATCCTCCTAGAAGCCCAAAAAAGACATTCAGGATCACCATGTAACAGACAGGGGTAATTAAAGCCCAAAATATCCCTAAAACAGTTTGCTGGTAGCGACTACTAATCGAGCGCTTAACAAGCATTTTAACAAGCTCCCTCTGCCTCCAGACATCTTTCAAGTCTGGCCACATACCACCGCCCTGCGTGGTTATCACCTGATACGGCTTGTTTTCTTCACTCATTCTATCCAACTTTTATTAAAGGGCCGTCATCAGAAAATGGCTTTCACAATGACCAAACCCCCATAAAACACAATCCAATCCCATGTTTTGAATCAGGTCATCAAAACCTCATCCACACTCGACTTCAAATTTAAAATCGAAATCAGCAGGCAAATCATTCTTTATTCTTTCCGTAACTCGCTTTACAAACTTGAAGGCCGAGGAGCCTCCTTCGAAATGCAGTCCATCATACCAAAATAAGTCTTCAGTATTGATACCCAACCAATTATATTCATTCTCTGGGAAGGCTTGTTTTTGAGCTTGTTCAATTTGTTTCGCATATGCCGTTTCATGCAAGTCCGGATGCACAGGGTAATCAATGAGGTAAACTGTTGTGCCTGCGGCAATGAGCTTATCCACTTCCCTTTTAAGCTCCAATGCATTTCTGAGCATAACACCATCAGGCTTCCCTTCCGCCCAATTCTTAACGGCTTTTTTTCGACTTTCCTGCCATTCAGGACGATCAGAACTACGCCCGCAAGCAAAACGCTTAAAATTTTCTGCACGCTGCTTCGAAACACCAAAAAAGCTCTCCGTAAAATATGTTAAAGGTTTATTGTGCGGCTGTAGCGCTGGGAACATGACAGATAGCTCCTCTTGCAACCCCTGTCTGGCATCCAAGAACGTTTGGTCAATTCCTCTATGTAAAACAGTTACCTCCACAACCGCGACATCTGGTTTCACAGGAGAGAGATTTGCAAGGGCTACAGCGGTAGTTGTCGACCCACCAGATAACCCTAAGGAGTATCCATTCTCGGGGAAATATGGCGCGGGAATAGCATTCGTTAAAGAGCTGCCTGCAAATAAGATTTTAGGATCTAATGACGAAGAGAAGGCTTGGTGCTTCGCCACCCAATCCAATTTAGCGTTTGAAAACATCGGCAGATACTTCAAGGGCACATAGGTGACCCATAGATTATATGCCACAAAAGCAAAAATGGATGTCAACGTGATTACAAGTACTGATTTAGAACTGGAAGTAAATAAACGCATCTGTTTCCCCCCTTTGGACAAAAAAGAAAAATAGCATCAGGCCGTAAACGACATTTTCCAAAAATCGATTTAAGCTCCACCCCGCCTTTAACACCACATGTTGAACAAGCACGGGTAGACACAATAAACCAACAGCCATTATATCAGCGGAATTTAAAACGTTCTTCGCGTCAGAGCCAGCGACAAAAGCCCCCATATAGGTTTGTACGTCTGCAAAATTTGGAAATTTGAAGAATATCCACGCGAATGACACAAAAACAAAAATCATCGCAATTCTCAATGCCGTCATGAATATATTCTTAGACGCATAGAACTTAGTTTTTAGAAATGGCCTTTCGATCGCCAAACCAATACCATGGAAAAGCCCCCAGAACATAAATGATAGAGCTGCGCCATGCCACAAGCCGCCCAAACCCATAACAATTATAAGGTTTATATAAGTTCTGGCATTACCCTTACGATTTCCACCTAAGGGAAAGTATAAATACTCACGCAAAAAAGACGATAATGATATATGCCAGCGACGCCAGAATTCGGCAATTGATTGTGAAATGTAAGGAATATTAAAATTATCTGGAAGCTTATAACCAAATAGCGCTCCCACCCCTATGGCCAAAAGAGAGTAACCAAAAAAATCGGCGTAAATCTGACCGCTATAGGCCGTTAGTAATATGGTTGCGTCAAGAGGACTTCCCTCAACATTAGCCACCATCTGATTCATATATTGCGTATAAACATTGAGATTGTCTGCAATAACAGATTTAAAAAACAACCCGCAGATAATTGTCTTTAGAGCAAGCTCATAATCAACATCTTTGAGAAACTTTGGTTTGATTTGAGGTAAAAACTCATGCGCTTTTACGATCGGACCCGCGACAAGCTGTGGGAAAAATATGATATAGAAAAAGCAATTGCGTATGAAATGAAAACTGCGTTTCTCTTGATTCAATACAGGCTTATATTCATCTTTGTACGCATCGACGCTAAGAGAAATTGCTTGGAAAACATAGAACGAAATACCGATTGGCAACGGTAGCAATAACATAAATTCAACAGGCGTTGCAAAATTCGCCGCATAACTCTCAACGTTGAAAAAAGGTAAGAATTTATATTTGAAAAATGCGAGAATGCCGAGATACAGAACGACGCAGAACGTAACTAGTTTTTTACCGAACCGATCATTTTTCAAAAACCACGCAAATATGCCTGCGCTCAAAGCCGTAAACGTCAGAAGAGGCAGGAGATGCAATTGGCCGCTACCATAAAAAATCAAACTGCCGATAATAAGAATATAAACTTGGAACCGCCTCAAAATTGGCAGGTAGTAAATTGCCAATAATCCGAGGACCAAATACAAATATTGTAATGTAATAAAATGCACTTTGAATCCCCTTCCGCCCGACAGATAGCAACTATTTAAAATTTTACAAAGTAAATGAAAGCCGCCGAGTACAGAATTTCACCTTAAACGCTCAGGGCAGATTGATAGTCTTCGATTTGTCGTAGAGTTATATCAGCCGCGCTATCAGGGTTGGCATAATAATCACGATACCACTGGGCCGTGTGATGAATAACGTCTTCAATAGACCAAGGCGGCGTCCATTTTAAAACTGATTTTGATTTCGTACTGTCCAAAGCCAGCAATTGCGCCTCTTTCAAAGAGGAGGGTTCTACTTTGATTTGAGGTTCTTTCCAAGCCTCGCCAAACTTCTTGATTAGGTCTTCCACCGGGATTGAGTCCTCAGGCCGCGGACCTAAATTCCAAGCCCCGACACCAACAGCACTGTCAGCGCACATCTGCTCAATGAGTCGTAAATATCCATGGCATAAAGCCAGAACATGCTGCCAAGGACGCGTGGCATTCGGATTGCGAATAGTTAGTGTTTCCCCGGCACTGATTGCTCGAACGAAATCAGGCACTAAACGATCAAGTGACCAATCACCTCCGCCAATAATATTTCCACCTCGCGCCACAGCAACTGCCATAGATCCGTCTTTATCAAAAAACGACTCCATATAGCTTTTCAGCACCATCTCCGCACCAGATTTAGAGGCACTGTATGGATCCTTTCCACCGAGAGGTTCCGTTTCCCGATAAGGCCAAATCCATTCTTTGTTTTCGTAAACTTTATCAGTCGTCACAAATACAGCTGCTTTTACTGAATTTGTTTGACGGGCCGCCTCTAGAATATGCGCCGTCCCCATGATGTTGGTGGCAAAGGTCCCGAGCGGGTCGGCATAAGAAGGCCTGACCAGCGCCTGAGCAGCTAGATGAAATAAATAATCCGGCTTATGACGATCAAAAATTGACTGCATAGCCGCATAATCGTTTATGTCGTCAAAATAAGACGCGTCTAAATGAGCCTCTACATTTGCAACTTCAAACAAGTTGGGCTGACCTTCTGGGGGCAAAGAAATACCAACAACCTTTGCGCCCAACTTTCTCAACCACAAAGTCAGCCACCCGCCAGTAAATCCGGTATGGCCGGTTACGAGGACTGTTTTATCCGCAAATGTTGATTGAAATCCCTGCATATTTAATCCTTGCTATTCACAACATTCAGGATGTTTGCCAAGATACTTTGGTTTTCTGCACGAAAACTTGACCACCACTCCAAGCGACGCGCCTTGGTAGGCCCGACCCTGTTCTTTAATGCTAGTCGTAATTCATCAGCGGCCTCTTTTGGATCAGGCGAAAGCTTTAACACAAGATCATCAGGTAGACTTGCACTATAGGCCGTTTCAGTCTGTACTACGCCTGCCTGAGGTGCAGCAAGAATAGACTTAATCAGAGCGCCCTCAATTGGCGCCGACCATAACGACGGAGCCAAAGTAATTTTTGCTCGCTTAATCGCCTCTTCCAACCCGGTTGCCCAAGTCATATATTTGAACTTCACATTCTTTATGGGTGTGCCTACCCGAACATGACGACCGCAGGCGTACATGAATTTGATTTCCGGCGCATTTTTAGCAACTTCGTACAACCAGTCTGCGCCTTTAGCAGAAACATAATAACCGTGATAAACTACATCGAACTCAAATTCATCATCGGGCTTTTGAGGCTCCTCAAGTTCCCCTAATGTCTCGACCAATTCATCCCAATCAGCAGTCCATAAACCAACTGTCTTTACGCTCTCAGGCGGAAAATGACCCGACAACATCGTTGTCTGACGAGAAGATTGCGTTAAGAATGTCAATCCACCTTTATCCGCCAGCTCAGGCAGTTTTTCGACAAATGTTTGAAAATAAGGATCAGGCAAAGGAAAAGACTCACATCCTCGCTTTGCAATGTGGCTCGTATCTCGACCTAAACAACGCGTGCAAGGTTTATTGTCCCCAAAAACATGATTATAGGACCGAATACAAAAAACACCCGCATCCAAAACAAAGAAAAATTTAGGCCCCTTCCATCCACTCAAAAGCTTCCACGCGCGTTCTGTTTTTAAGGATTGCGGATGAAAGAAAACCATCTTCGCATTCGTAAAACGACCTAAAAACCAAAGCTTGAACCAAAAGGGATAATTACCCAACCTCTTCCAACACTCACCGATTACGTCTTTGTACTTCTTTTCGGCCCAAGCCTTTTTTATGGGCACTGTCTTTCTGTGCTGAAATAGAAACTTTACATGCTTCAAATTTTTCGCCTGCTTTTCAGCGACGATTGATTTGATCAGTCGCCCTGTTCCAGACCCATCAGGACCGATACCCGAAACAAAAAATATACTCTTCATCATATATCTCAAACTTGTCTTGGAACAATTATTCCGAGCACTGAGTATTCCGACTATTGGGGCGGGACACTTACATCAACAGGCCGCCCTGTACTCCTACGGAAAGGCAGATCAACACCCTTGGGTAAAACAGGCCAACTTTTTTTATTTGGCAAGAAACGATTTCCACGAAAATCCATTGTGGAGAAAATTGCAGCCATAGATTCTTCAACCTTCTCGGGCCACTCCCCATCGAAACTTTCTGCCAGCTCAATTTTGTACTGATCAGTTATCGAACAATGCACGCCCGTCCCGTCAAAACCTTCATTCGCCACCAAAGAGACCGCAGGGTGCAAAGACAAACCGCCTCTCAAATACATACTTGCATACCAGCGGATAGCCCAGCTATCGATCTCCCCTAAAGCTTGCTTTCTCAACATCTGCATGAAGAACATTGAGTTGTTAAGATTGAAGTCCGCTACAGCTTCTTTTTTCTCTATCGCCTTCACAAGCTCAGCGGAGTTTGGGTTATAATGCTCCCAAGCCCTCTTCCATGTTGCCCACCCCCAACATGTTGCCTCCCGGTAAAAGAAAGCATCCGGCAATTGAATGTCAGAAGGGAACATGTAGCCCGAAACATGCATCGCTTTATCATCGTCGGCATATCGGTCCAAGGCGCGGTTAAAATAAGACAGAGCCCCTGGAGACAGAACCAGATCATCTTCAATAATTATAACACGCCCATGCTTTTCACAGGCCTGCGTGACTCCATAGCTGATCGAATTAGCTAAACCTTGATTTTGCCCTCGGAGAATAATTTCCGCATGTTTCGGTGCTTCCTTAATGACGACATCACGCGTTTTATCAACAAGGCGCCTATCTTTGGGATTCCGAGCGCCATCACAATAAATATATACAGGCGACTCATCAATCTCGGGATTTCTTTTTAGGCTACGGAGAGCTCTCTTTATGTGCCTTGGTCGATTGTACGCAAATACAACTATTGGTGCAAATTTCATGTGTACACCGGCCCATTAATGAGCCTGCCCCTTGTTCAAAATCGCTAATAAAGACCTTGTTATTCGAGTCAAGGCATATATATCCATCTACTAAGTTCCAAATGACGTCTGGACTCTTAACATCTTCAGTATGCTCGGACTGTCACTTTTTATAGCTCCCTACCAAGGCGTACCACTTTTATGTGCGGAATTACTGGAATTGTATCTTTCACTTCTCGCCCGACGTTCTCAGATGATGTCGAAAAAATGTGTGACGCTCTCATTCACCGCGGACCAGATCAGGGCGCTAGCGGTTCACTTGCCGATGATCGATATTTTTTTGGCGTAAGACGATTAAAGATTGTCGATTTAGAAGGGTCCAACCAACCGATTTCATCCCAGGATGGCCGATATATGATGATTTTCAACGGTGAGATTTATAATCATCTTGAAATCCGCGGTATGCTTAAAGCCCATAAGATTAAATTTTCGACATCTGGAGATGGTGAAGCCGTTTTACAACTTTTCAAAGTTTATGGAAAAGCTGGTTTGCAATATTTACGCGGAATGTTTGCTATTGCGATATGGGACAATCAAGAAGAAACCCTAACAATCGCGCGCGATAGAATGGGTGAAAAACCGCTTTATATCTATGAACAAGACGATGTCTTCGCGTTTTCATCGGAACTGCGCTCCATATGTCGCGCCTCTTTTGTATCAGACGAAATAGCCCCTGCCGCAATCAACTCATACTTCCATTCCAATTACATACCTGAGCCCCTTACGCCCCTTAAGGATATTACGAAACTGCCTGCTGGTTATTTGGTTGAAATTAATTTGAAGACACGAACCCGGCTAAAGGAAAAATATTGGTCTATGACAGATGCTGTTGCGCCACCTTTGCGTGGCCAAAAACTTGTCGATATAGCGCCTAAGGCCATTCGAACCAAAGCACATCTAGCCATTCAACACTCACTACGAGCAGATAAAGAAATCGCCATATCGTTATCAGGAGGTATTGATTCAAGCGCAATTGCCTGTATTGCCGCACAATACTCCGACAAGATCACTGCAATCTCTGTTGGCTTTGAAGACGGTAATAATACGCGAACGACGCCCGATGAGAGAGATGAAGCCAAAGCCCTCGCCGAACATCTTGGCATTAGATTCGAACCTATCAACATATCAGATGAAGATCTTAAAAATAACTTTGAATCATTAGTCGCCAGTTGCGATGACCCGGTTGCTGATATTTCGAGCTTTGGTTATGCAGAGATCCCAAGGAGAGCAAAAGCCCTTGACCGCCCCGTTCTTCTTTATGGACATGGGGGAGACGAACTATTCTGTGGTTATAGTTGGTTGCAGCAAGCTATTGAGATCGAAAAAAACTATGAACTGCAAAATCCCGAGGCTTTAAACAGCAATCGTCCCCCTTATTTAGGCCAAGAAACATTCCCCGAGATAAATAATGGCATCCCGCACAGAGTGATTGCAAATTTAGAGCTGGCCTTAGATTTCATAGATTCTGAAAAAAATTTAGACGCAATGTTAACAACCGAATTTAAAACGAGCCTAAAGGCCTGTTCACATTACTCTAATCCTCGCTGGCCGTCTTTCAAAACCGGAATGCGACTTAATCCTTACCTTTCAAATTCTATGATTATCTCCGCCACCTATCTTCGGTCAAATAACATCGTACAAGCCGATCGCTTCTCGATGCACCAATCCGTTGAGGCCAGACTACCCTGGCTCGACCATCATTTTGTCGAAACAGTTTGCGGTTTCATGAAGGCCTGGCCGTCTAATCATGAATTTACAAAAACACTATGGAGAAAAGCGCTTGAAACGGATGTGCCTGAATTTGTTTTGAAACGTAAGAAATCGCCCTTCAGACCCCCGACCTCACGCTGGTTCAAAATGTTGATTCAAACCTATGGTCCGTTATTAAAAGGCGGTGAATTATCCAAGCGCGGTATATTAACAGATGAAGCATTAGAAAATTTAGCATCCCGCACATCTGAAGCTAAAGTCACTATGCCGATGTTTTTTAGAGCCATCGTTTTAGAGGTATGGTTTAGATCAATTCCTACAAAATAGTGTGTAGAACAATTTACTTGGATATCTTTCCGCAACAGAGTTAGCAACTTCTGCACAAACAAATATTTTCTTAAGCGAAAAAATGACTGAAAACACTTTTAGACTTGTATGGCCGTATATAGATGCGGTTCCGGGATGGATGTCTCCGGGCCAAGAAAAATGCCTCTTCGACTTAGTTTCCTCACTTCCCAACAATGCACGTATCATCGAACTCGGGAGCTTTCTCGGCCGTTCTACAGTCACTATGGCGTTTGCCAGTCGCGGGACCGATCGACAAATTTATGCAATTGATACATTTGAGGGCAACAAGGATGATTTTAAGTCTGGTGCCAACAAAGTGCATTGGCAAGGCAATAGCTTTTTGGGCGTTTTCCAACATCATGTTGATCGCAACGGACTCACAGATCTTGTTACACCGCTGAAAGGTTGGACGAACGAGATTGCAAAGCATTGGTCAACGCAAGTCGATATGATTTTCATAGATGCAGGTCATACGTATGAAGCCGTTAAAGAAGATGTTGAACTCTACTATGATCATGTGAAGCCTGGCGGAATTGTCGCTTTGCATGATGTAACACCAAGCTGGCCCGGCGTTGAACGTGTATGGAACGAAATCGTTGCCCCTCGATTAGAAAATATCGGCAATAAGGGCAGCCTATATTATGGCATCAAACCCACTCATAAGGTTGAAAAAGTAGACCCCGTTGACCGATGGCTAAGTGATGACGAACAAGTCATGTTGAATATATTGAATGACAGTCTCGGACATAAAAATTCACGGGAACGAAAATTTTGCGTAAATAATAGAAATAAGCTTATCCCAAATTACACTTACCCTGCTCTAGAGTATCTAAATGATTTGGACTTTTCCCAAAAAACAATTTTTGAATATGGAACATCCGCAGGTTCAATATATTGGGCAGGACGCGCGAAAAAAGTTGTAAGTGTTGAAACGAATAAGACATGGTATGATAAGATAAAAATCAGCATCAAGTCCAATCAGTCTTTACTGTATCGCCCCGAAGAAGCGGATTATGTTTCTGAACTTAAGCAGCATGGGAAGGTCGACCTTGTTGTATTGCAAGGGGAAACGGCTGCAAAAGTTATAGAATTTTTGCCCCACCACTTAAATGAAGGTGGACTGATTATACTCAATAATGCGCCTCATTATCCAGATGTCGCTGAGGCCTTGCGTGAAGAAGGCTACCTTCAAGTTGATATGAAAGGATTTGGACCGATTCAGACTCATCAATGGTGCACATCCCTGTTTTTTGATCGAGGCTTTTCGCCCCAACCATCCAATAAACACTTACCTTCTCACGGCTTGGGCAGCAAAGTCATGGTCGATAAGAAGGGGTAAGCTGATTTTCAATCTCGAACCTAGTGAAATCAAGATTGTCATCTTTTTCAAGAAAATCTTTATTACCAATTCTTCCATGGAGCGTTCTTATTGTTCCACAATTCTTCGAGCTGGCGCTTATCCCGGAGTGAGTCCATTGGGCGCCAAAAACCATCATGCGAAAAAGCTGCAAGTTCACCATCAGCAGCCAAACCCTTTAGAGGCTCTTGCTCCCAGATTGTGCTGTCCTCAGTGATATAATCCAAGACAGAATTTTCTAATACGAAAAATCCACCATTGATCATACCCATTTCGTTTTTAGGTTTTTCGGAAAATTGTGACACATTTTTGTCGTCTGAAATTTCTAACACGCCAAATCGACCTGGGGACGGAACAGCTGTTACAGTTGCTTTTTTACCCTGTGATTTATGGAACTTTACCAGTGCTTTTATATCAACGTCGGCGACACCATCACCGTAAGTTAACATAAAACTCTCCCCATTAAGATGTTCTGCTACGCGTTTGACACGCCCCCCAGTCATCGTGTGAAGGCCAGTATCAACTAAGGTAATTTTCCAATCTTCTTGCGGTCGATTAATATATTTCACCTCTCCTGACTGTAAATCGACAGATATGTCAGAGTTTAAACGCGCGTAATTGGCGAAATAATTCTTGATATAAGCCGCTTTATAACCGCAACATATAATGAAATCGTTGAAGCCATGCGAGGCGTATATCTTCATGATATGCCATAAGATTGGCATACCCCCAATCTCCACCATTGGCTTGGGCCTCACATCCGTTTCCTCAGAAAGACGTGTCCCAAAACCGCCCGCAAGTAGTACAACTTTCATTTTTTACACCCCATAGTATGATTTTAGCGCTGTAGACAAAACAACTCCCAGCCGCAAGCAAAGATCGCGACATGAGTGTCCTCACGGGCAAGTCTTTCAATCCGCACAATAAAAGGCATATATTGCACTTTGATCAACTTACCTTCAGACAAAGCCTTAAAGATTGGACACTATATGTCCGTCTGTAACGCGTCGCCAAACCTGACCGTCACAATATGTCAATACCGGCCCCGTAATATCATCCGTCACAAAAGCAATGCCGCCCTCAAACGCCTCTGGTAAGTTGATAATTTTCATAGGACTTAATTTTGCTACCCCTTTTACATCGAGTTCCGCCTGAGGGTTCATAACACCTATTCCCAAGCGCCCGCTTTGAGTAAGCCTTAATTTTTCCGAACCAGCTGAATAGTACCGAAAACTCTTATCGGCATTATCAAATACCATAAGCCCAGCAACTTCCGACTGAGGCCCTCCAAAGTAAATACGAGCCTGTTGAAGATCAGACGTAGCCCTTAGTTTCAAAATGGGTGTCGAATTATTTATAAGAACATCACCCGAACGTATATCAAGGGCTTCTGACGGATTATGCACACCTATGCCGATATATCCATTATGGGTATCAATTGTCATCGCGTTTTTATAATTTTGACCGTCGTCACTCACTTTAAAGCTCAAATCATCATTCCCAGCCAACCCAATTTCCCCGCGTCCTTGATAGCCTGTCTGGAAAACAAGACTCGCAGTCTCAGAGGAGTTCGCCTTATTGACAAATACGCGGTGTCCTAACCCATCGTGATTAAGTAACGTCGACTGACTTCGTACGACAAAGCGGTTCAACGTGTCGGCTTCCGCGTTCACGCCAAGACTACTAATATTTTCCAGAGATATGACGTCCACTAAATTTTGCCATTTCCCATTATGAAAAATATACAACGCTTCAATATCTGAAATCCAACAGCGCCAACCTTCCACGGGAGAAATATAAGACCAATGGTTATTTTGATAGGTTGCTATATCGAAAGGAGAGCCTCCCCATAGGGACTCTGAAGAGTGCGGCACAATGTAACATTCGCCTTCACGCGGACTGGCCGGAGGCGCGAATTGTTGGATTGAATGTGCTTTTAGATGAACCAGGGCGTCTAAGCGTAGCAGCGCTTCATTATGCGTTACATATTTTTGAGCTTGCGCTGGAGCAATGAAAGGAAGCTGAAGGTTTTGAGTAGGCATATGAGATCTCACAAAGTAAAATCTCATATTATGTGTAGGTCAGTATGAGTGGATCAAAATTTATAATTTGATCTATATAACCCAAAAAATCCTACAGTTTAGACAATTTTCTGCGATTGCGAAAAGTGGATCAAACCTCTCTGAAGCTATCTAAGTGATCCAAGAACCATTTATATGCATCGGCCAAGCCGTCCTCTAAATTCATCTTCGGAGTCCAGCCCATAGCCTTTAACTGTGAGTCATCCATTATCTTGCGCGGCGTTCCGTCAGGTTTTGAAGTATCTTTTGATAACTCTCCTTTATATCCCACAGTAGCCATGACCGTTCGCGCAAGGTCTTCAATTGTTATATCAGTACCTTGCCCAATATTGACATGCTGCGCTTGTGAAACATTTTTCATCGCAAAAACTAATCCATCAGCGCAATCATCCGCATGCATGAACTCGCGGCGCACTTTTCCAGATCCCCATATCTCCATTGAGGACGCACCTTTTTCTTTTGCAATATGTGCTTTTCTCAACAATGCGGGTATCACGTGGGAATTTTCCAAGTGGTAATTATCGCCGGGACCATATAAATTTGTCGGCATCGCCGAAATGTAGTCACACCCATATTGCTTACGGTAGGCACGGCACATCATTAATCCCGTTATCTTTGCAATGGCATACCACTGGTTTGTTGGCTCTAAAGCTCCATCTAAAAGTGATGTTTCCTTGATCGGCTGGGGCGCAAATTTCGGATAAATACAAGATGAGCCTAAGAAGAGCAATTTCTCAACATCAGCAAGATAGCTTGCATGAATGATGTTGCTGGCAATGACTGTATTATCATACAAGAAATCGGCCGGGTATGTATCATTGGCCATGATACCGCCAACCTTTGCAGCTGCGAGAAATACACAATCTGGCTTATTGCGCTTCACCCAAGTTATGACGTCCGCTTGATTTAATAAATTAAGCTCTGAACGGCTGGCTGTTAAAATTTCGCCCGTATCCTCTGATGCGAGACGTCGCACAATAGCGGATCCGACCATACCGCGATGCCCTGCAACCCAGACACGCTTCCCAGCGAGAGAATATTTAGTCATGACGCTGCTTACGGTTTTTTTCTGTTTCCATGAGGGCCAAGTCGCTCACAACCATATCTTCAACCAGCTCTTTGAAACTCACTTTATAATCCCAACCTAAGACTTCCCGCGCTTTTGTGGGGTCAGACCATAAAAGGTCCACTTCTGTTGGTCGGAAATAACGCTCATCAATTCTCACACGAACTTCGCCTGTCTCAGCATCACGACCAATTTCATCAACGCCTTCACCTTCCCAAGCTATATTTACACCAGTGTGTCCAAAGGCTAGCTCCACAAATTCCCTGACGGAGTGTGTTTCACCCGTTCCAAGAACGTAATCATCTGGTTTATCTTGTTGCAATATCCGCCACATACCCTCGACGTAATCTCTCGCATGGCCCCAGTCGCGCTTCGCATCTAGGTTACCAAGATACATAACGTCTTGCAAACCATGATGCATTGCAGCAACACCGCGGGATATTTTACGCGTCACAAAAGTTTCGCCCCGCATTGGGCTTTCGTGGTTAAATAATATGCCATTAGACGCATGCATATTATACGCCTCACGGTAATTTACGGTGACCCAGTACGCGTAAATTTTTGCGGCTGCATATGGGCTGCGAGGATAGAACGGGGTTGTTTCTTTTTGCGGTGTTTCGACGACTTTACCGTAAAGCTCTGAAGTTGATGCTTGATAAAAGCGTGTCTTGTCTTCCATGCCAAGGATACGAATAGCCTCAAGGAATCTCAAAACCCCCACAGCATCCGAATTAGCCGTATATTCGGGCGTGTCAAAACTGACCTGAACATGCGACTGTGCACCTAAGTTATAGATCTCATCCGGCTGTGTCTCTTGAACAATACGAATGATATTAGTTGAGTCTGTCAAGTCACCGTAGTGCAGGAAAAATTTCGCATCTGGATTATGCGGATCGACATAGAGATCATCAATTCGAGACGTATTGAACGACGACGAGCGACGCTTAATACCATGAACAATGTAGCCTTTTTCAAGTAACAGACGGGATAGATAAGCCCCATCCTGCCCTGTAACTCCAGAAATTAATGCTGTTTTCGTCATATTTCACCTCAAATAGTAACTCTATTTTCGCCCCAAAGCGTAAAATGGATTTGTCCGTATAATATCATTTATTCCGAAGCAAGAAGGTTTTAATGCTCGAATCAGGATAGCAAAAAATGCCGGCTTATTGCCTCATTTCAAGCTCAAATAAATTTACAGCCGCTCCATTTTCGCTTCTGATAGAGAGATACTTTATGTCTCCCGCAGACAAATAAAGGGGTAATATTACGGTCTCATCTGAACCCTGATAAAACTCAATATTATCCACACAAATTCTACGTGAAACAGGCGTCAGAAACTTCAATTGAACTGTTGTGACAGGTGCCCCTAAATAGTGTAGCATCGGAAATTCGGTCAAACTCTGATTTTCAGTTTTCATTTCTTTAAATGAAGCAGCAAGGGTTTGATTTTTATCAAATACAAAATTTAACGCCTTGGCCAAATGGAAATTCCCCCCATATTCAACTGCGTTCTGGTGCCACATTGCCAAAAGCGTTTTCATCCGTTTAGTGCGGCTTATATTTTGTCGTAAAATTCTATTTAACTCCCGTAATCTTTGCACTCCGAAAGACGAAGTTTTTGTGCTTTCTCCCAAACAAACTACGGATAAAACACGATCTAAAAAATGGAACCTGTGCCCCGATTTCATGAGTCGAATCCACAAATCCCAATCCATTGTGTAATGCAGTTTTTCATTTGTCATGCCTACCGCAGACAAAGCAGGACCTCTGACAAAACAAGACGGCTGAGAAATAATATTCGAACGAGAAAGATATGCGGAGGGCGGGCCCACTTCATGATGAAACCCCGTAATTCTGTTGCCTCTTGACATCAGACTGTGCCCATAAACCACATCCGTCGCTGCCTCTTTTTCAAAGACCTCTAAAACCTGAGGTAAAGCCCCAGGCACTAAATAATCATCGACATTTAGCCACCCATAAAATTGACCGTTTAAAGACCGCCACCCTTCATTAATGGCTGCTGATTGGCCTCGGTCATCTCCATGCCGCGCATATTTGACAATATCAGGATATTTCGCCTTTAGGTTTTTCGCCGCATCCGTGTCACTTGAGTCACAAATCGCCACCGCAATTGACACAGATTGAGCTTGAAGCGACTTCAGTGCATTTTCTACGCGTGGATCAAATACTGGCCCAATCGGAACTGTAAAAACGAAATCAAACAGCTCGTCAGTCATCTTCATAATTTCCAAATAACATTAGAGCCGCTCAGGCTTAAATTTTAAAACGATATATCTCGGCACTTAATTATACGTCATATCGAACTTTTACTTTTATCTCAATTCAGTGATGTAGTACTTTCAGATCATAAAACCCAGTATAAGAGGAAGAATAGTTTCTTTCATGCAGGAATGTATGGGGGTTCGCAATTGAGAGAGCCCGAGGGCGACCTTGAGTTACATCTTCACAGCCAGATTTTCATTTCAACTCTTTCAACGGACGACTCAATCTTTGCCGGAAAGATCACGACTGAAGACTATATCCATACAGTCTGCCAACTCATCCGTTACTCGATTAGCAACAATCAAGTCTGAATGCGCCTTAAATGCTTCTAAATCTTGATAAATTTTAGCGCCAAAGAACTCTTTTTCTTTCAACTCTGGTTCGTAAACATGAACATCTATACCTTTGGCTCGAATTCGTTTCATCACGCCCTGAATGCTTGAAGCTCGAAAATTATCCGACCCCGCCTTCATAACCAATCGATATATACCAACGGCCTTGGGATTTTTTGCAATAATCATATCGGCAATGAAGTCTTTGCGGGTTACGTTACTGGAGATAATCGCGCTAATGAGTGTCTGCGGAACTTTCTTATAATTGGCCAAGAGCTGTTTTGTATCTTTGGGTAAACAATACCCGCCATAACCAAACGAAGGATTATTATAATGATCGCCAATTCGAGGGTCTAAACCTACACCTTGAATGATTTCACCGGCGTCTAGGCCATGCATGTGAGAAAAGCTATCTAGTTCGTTAAAGTAGGCTACACGCATAGCTAGATAGGTATTTGAAAATAGCTTAATCGACTCTGCTTCCCTAGCTTGTGTGAACAAAACTGGAATATTCTCCGTAACGGCCCCTTGGACCATCAAATCTGAAAACGATTTCGCTTCCTCTGAGTGATCACCAACGATTATACGCGACGGATGTAGATTGTCATAAACGGCCTGACCTTCACGCAGGAACTCCGGTGAAAAGAAAATCTTTCCTTTATATTCTTCTCGAATACGAGACACAAAACCCACCGGAATAGTAGACTTAACGACAATCGTAGCTTCAGGGGCGTATTGAGCCACATACCCAATCACTGTTTCAACGCTTGATGTATCAAATTGGTTGGTGACGGTATCGTAGCTTGTCGGGGTCGCAATTAGCACAAATTTTGCGCCAGAAATCGCATCTTCAACATTAGTTGTAGCGGTTAGGTTTAACGCCTCTTCCCGCAACATTTTTTCCCCAACCGCGTCTTCAACCGTGGCTTCCCTACGATTTAACAGATCAACCCTATTCTGATCGATATCAAACGCAAATACTTCATTATGTTGCGCCAGCAGAATAGCATTGGACAGGCCTACATATCCGAGGCCAGCAATAGCAATTTTCATAATATAAGACTTCTTGTAACTTCGGGCCATCAAGGCACATGACACTCAATATACATCTTAAGGCGTCTGAAGCTGGCAGACAATTATTAATTTATTTATTTTTGGCTACCTGCCTTGTTCTATGGATTGCGATCTCAAGCCTCATGAGCCTGAATTTCTTAGATTTATATCGGCAAGAGACTGTCCTGTGCAGTGTTTCTAGGGAAATAGGAACAGAATAAGTCTTTATCTGCGGCAGTCTAATTCTTAAGCAATTTTTCGGTGTCTGCATAGCATAGAGTGAGGCCTTTTAGTCTTATTTTTTGTTCGAAAGTTCCTGTAAGTCAAAGTTTAAGATCCCTGTTGTATAGACACTATATACCAAAAACGCCTCCATTTTAACGAAAACACTCATAGCTTTAGATCATTTTTACTTCATAAAAAATCAAGGCATGAACAATATACTTTTCGAGCGATCCGTTTTAGGGTCGAAAAATAAACCGCTCAACTTTAAGATTTAAAATAATGTCAAGACGAACACACCCCAACATCCTAGCCAACACCTTGGCTTTTGAAACGCAGCCGCTCGTAAAGCCAACGGGCTTCCGTGAATATGACGCGCGTTGGTGGTTTGGCTTGCCTAGTGAAGAAAAGGCGTCTGAGTTAAATCTTTATGGTGTGCAGGCCCTTGGTGAAGGCTTAGGGACTCTCATGCATGAACGGAGTGTTGATCCAAATATTGCGGTTGGTCATGATTTTCGCCATTACTCTCTTTCCATTAAAATGGCGCTCATGACTGGTTTGATGAATGCAGGTATCAATGTCCATGACATTGGGCTCGCACTCTCGCCAATGGCCTATTTTGCGCAATTCCATCTCGATTGTGCCGGAGTTGCAATGGTGACCGCAAGTCATAACTCAAATGGGTGGACAGGCGTGAAAATGGGTATTGAAGCCCCTCTTACATTCGGCCCTGATGAGATGGCACGCCTGAAAGACATCGTGCTTAATGCCGAGTCAAAACCCAGAACTGGTGGCAGCTATCGCTATGTTGAAGGCATACGCGAAGCTTATATTGAAGATCTTACAAAAGATGTGAAATTGAAACGTCCTGTCCGTGTTGTAGCAGCTTGCGGTAACGGGACAGCCGGCGCTTTTGCAGAAGAAGTGCTCAAGCGTATTGGTGCAGACGTTATACCTGTTGAATGTGACTTGGATTGGAACTTCCCGAATTATAATCCAAATCCGGAAAGCATGAAAATGCTTCACGCGATGAGAGATTCTTGCCTGGTAAACAAAGCCGAAGTTGCTTTGGGCTTTGACGGTGACGGTGATCGTTGTGGTGTTGTTGACAATGAAGGCGAAGAAATTTTTGCTGATAAAGTCGGGGTCATGCTCGCACGGGACTTGTCAGAACAGTATAAAGATGCCCAGTTCGTTGTCGATGTAAAGTCCACAGGACTATTCAATACGGACCCCGTCCTAAAAGCGAATGGCGCAAAAACTGATTATTACAAAACAGGTCATTCCTATATCAAACGCCGCGTGAATGACTTAAACGCCTTGGTCGGTTTCGAAAAGTCAGGACATTATTTTTTCAATGCCCCCATAGGTCGCGGATATGATGATGGATTAGTTTCCGCTATTGCAATCTTGCAGATGCTTGATCGTAATCCGGACAAAACCATGGCAGACCTCAGAGAAGCTCTCCCAAAAACATGGGGATCGCCAACGATGAGTCCCTATTGCGCTGACGAGGAAAAATATGGTGTGATCGAACGTATTATCGCGGAGGTAAAAGCCGATGCAGACTCAGGCCTGAAAATATTGGGTCAATCTATTGTTGATGTAAATACTGTCAACGGCGTACGCCTAACGCTTGAAGATGGCACATGGGGCCTCATGCGGGCAAGTTCAAATACACCAAACCTTGTTGTGGTGGTTGAAAGTCCAGCGTCTGAAAAAAATATGATAGGTATGTTCAGGGAAATCGAACGACGCTTATCAAGCTACTCCGAAATCGGTAAGTTTGATCAAAAAATTTAGCCCCGATTTTTGAAGGAAAATTCGTGATGAAACCAGTCAAAAAAGCGGTCTTACCTGTTGCGGGATTTGGAACGCGTGTTCTACCTGCAACGAAAACGATCCCCAAGGAAATGTTAACGATCGTTGATCGCCCGGCTCTGCAATATGTCGTCGACGAGGCAATTGAAGCTGGAATTGAACATTTCGTCTTCATCACGGCGCGAGGTAAGAATGCAATCGAAGACTATTTTGATTCCGCATATGAACTTGAAGACACCCTTAAACGCAAAGGGAAGACAGATATTTATGACGCCCTTAAAGCGAAACAGCCGCGTGAAGGTACTATGAGTTTCGTGCGGCAACAAGAAGCCAAGGGCCTTGGTCATGCTGTTTGGTGCGCGCGAGATATTATTGGTGATGACCCATTTGCAGTCCTTCTTCCCGATGTACTGATACAATCTGACGTAAAATCATGCCTCGCGCAAATGATGGATGCCTATCATTCAGTTGGGGGAAATATTATAGCTGTTGACCCTGTGCCGGAAGAACGTGTGTCAAACTATGGCGTTATCAAACCAAAACCCGGTGAAGACGCAAAACGCAAAAAACTTATCGCTATGGATGGTATGGTCGAGAAGCCTGCCAAAAAAGAGGCGCCATCAAATTTAAAAATCACGGGACGCTACATTTTACAACCGGAACTCATGGGTTTGTTAAAAGATCAAGCGGTCGGCGCAGGCGGAGAAATCCAACTTACGGATGCCATGGCGCGTTTAATGCAAATGCAAGACTTTCACGCCTTTGTCTATGATGGACAGGATTACGATTGCGGATCAAAGCTTGGATATTTTGAAGCTGTCATGGCCTATGCGCAAATTCATCCTGAAATTGGCGAGGGTGTGAAAGCGCTTATCCAATCCTCAAGAAAAGAGGTTTAGCTCCATTGGATGCTCTACAACATAGCGCGGCCCGCCTAAAAAAATGGTGCGTAGGACAAGCGCTACCATACTGGGCCCGCCATGCCCAAAGAGATGATAAGAGTTGGGTAGAACATCTAAAATTGGATGGAACCCCCGACTTGGATGCGGAACGTCGTTGGCGCGTTCTGGCACGACAGGTTTATGTTTATGCAAAATCCAGCGCGCTGGGGTGGTATGACGGGGCAAAGGTTGCAGTATCAACATATGAGAAAATGAAATCCGTTGGATATGTCCACCGCGTGAGCCCGACTGGCGAAATTACCAATACGATGCGTGATCTTTATGACCATGCATTTTACCTTCTTGCCGCCAGCAGTCTTTATGAGCTCACGAAAAAGCCTCAATATTTGGAAGACGCAGAGACGCTACTATCATGGATCGATCAATCCCTTTCTCACCCGACAGGAGGATGGAAAGAGAGTGATCTGTCTTCAATCGAAGATATGCGACGACAAAATCCGCATATGCATCTCTTTGAAGCCAGCCTGTTCTTACATGGCGTGACGCATGACAAGACACACCTGAAATATGCCGAACGCGTCTACGAGCTGTTTGAAAAACATGTGATTAACAATGGTACGATCAGCGAGTTTTTTAACGCGGATTGGACCTTGGAGACTGGCACGAGAGGACAAACTGCCGAACCAGGACATGCCATGGAATGGATATGGCTTTTAGGTCAGTATAACAAAGCGACCGGCGCCAATGTCAAATTTGATCAAATCCAACTCTATAATAGAGCTCAAAAAGGTCGGAATTGGTTTCTCAATGATGAGGAAGACAAGAATGGAGACGTCAGGCGCGAAAGCAAACGCCTTTGGGTTCAAACAGAAGTCATCAAAGCGCATCTGGCCATGGCTGAAATTGGGACGGCCGGCGCAAGAGATATGGCGTCCGCAACAATTGATGCACTCTTTCCAACATATCTGACCCAAGACGGCCTTTGGAATGATCAGATCAATGCCTGTGGCGTTAATATTGCGACAACAATTCCTGTTAGCACGTTTTACCATATTCTCTGTATGGCGGCGGAAGCAGAACGTATCGCAAATTTATAAGAATTTTAAACCGGGTCAGATCAGGTAAATTCCAATCGTTCTTTAGAGGCAAAAAAGAGCGACGCGACTTCTTCATCATCTGTAGACGCATCAGCAGGCAGGTTTAAGATCGTCGCAATTGTGTCTTTACGTTGCTGAAGTGCTGTCTCAAAATCCGTTTCAATTAATTTTTTCGTCCCGCCGGACTCAAGATGATTGATTAAAGCTTGATATATATCCACGCGCCCCATCAAGAAGTAACTCTCATACAGAATTTTACTCGCAATCTTCTCGTGAATATCTTGATAAGAGAGCTGATCAATCATCTTATCGATGGGCTTTACAATAAAATCTAACTCTTCTCGGATATCGGGAGACACCAGAAAAACCTTCTTAATGGTCAAGAGCTGACTTTCAATTCTCTCGATCTGTTCTGGTGACGCCCCATGATTTGTAATAATAACAATATCAATATCTGAGCCCAAAATTTCCATACCTAGCTGGCTATGGCGACGAGGTGTTTTATGGGCGAGATAATATGCAATATCGCCAGATAAAAAGACGACGCAATGGGCGTTAATGACCTCCTGTAAATCCTCATCAAGATCTAATAAGGCCCTGCGCGCCATATGTAATTTCTCTAAACTAATGGCGCGAAATCTATTTGCTAAGCGTGTACCTGATTCGACAATATCAACCGTTTGATCCGCATTATAGATCAAGCTAAATGTCAGAAAATCCCGCAAAATTGACGGCGACAAACGCAATTGGTTTCCGCGGGTTATATCGTATCGCAAGTAATATCGGGCACAATTACTGACACGAATGGAGTTCGCACTATAACATTCACGCCAGACTGCAATATCAGTATAATCCGGCAACTCTGACATTAACTCAGCCCCGGTCATCGGGCCGTTTCGCTTAATTAAGTCGATGATTTTTGTCTCAAGTGTCATCTGTGACCCTTACTTACGCTTAGAATTGTTGAACAAACTACGCAAACCGCTCTGAGAAATATGTATATTGATTTCCTTGAACATTTACACAAATGTGAAATCAAATAATGTTCTGCTTTACTTTAGCCTAATGTTTGCAAAACTTCGTAAAGATCACATCGAAAGTCCCCTTAAGGTATAATTATGAAGCTTATGGTCACTGGGGGATGCGGGTTTATCGGCTCAGCGGTTTGTCGCATGGCAGCTGCACGCGGACATCACATCGTCAATATTGATTGTCTAACCTATGCTGCGAATCCCAAAAATGTGGAGATGATCAAAGGCCCAAATTACATCTTTGAAAATATAGATATTCGCGATGCGCAAGCTGTGAATAACGTGATTGCGAAACATAAGCCGGACGCCATCATGCATCTCGCGGCAGAATCTCATGTTGATCGGTCTATTGATGGCCCTGCTAATTTCATAGAAACAAACATCATTGGGACTTTCAATCTCCTCCAAGCCGCCCGAAAACATTGGGACAGATTAGAGACTGATGCCAAATATACATTTAGATTTCATCACATCTCAACGGATGAGGTCTATGGCGACCTCGATATGGAGAACTCTGCTTTCACTGAAGACACGCCCTATGACCCCTCATCGCCCTACTCCGCGTCAAAAGCATCATCTGATCACCTCGTCCGCGCTTGGGGACGGACCTATGGGCTTCCAACTATAGTTACAAATTGTTCCAATAATTACGGTCCCTATCAATTCCCAGAAAAACTGATCCCGGTCGTCATACTTAACGCCCTCCATAGGCGTGATATTCCGGTCTATGGAAGCGGCCAAAATGTCAGAGACTGGCTCTATGTGGATGATCATGCAGACGCCCTTCTCACTGTCCTCAAAAAAGGTAAGGTTGGGAGAACCTATAATATCGGCGGAAATAATGAGCGGAGTAATCTGGAGCTCGTCACTACGATTTGTGAACTGATGGACGCCCATGAGGATGTGGCGGGAAGCGATCACGCATCGCTCATTCGTTTCGTCACAGATAGGCCCGGTCATGATCTCCGTTATGCCATTGACGCCTCCCGCCTAAAAGATGAGTTAGGCTGGTCACCCAAAATCGAATGGAATGAAGGTTTTCAAAAAACCATAAATTGGTATCTTGAAAACCGAGAGTGGTGGAAACCGCTAGTGAGCACGGGCAGATTTGGTAAACGCTTGGGTTTATAAAAGCAGGCAAAAGAAGGCCTTTTAAGGCGCGTCATGTTGATTTTCAGGCGCAGCCCTCTGAAAAGCGGGCAAATCCCGACAGCGCGCATCAATCGCTTTCAACTTTGGAAATCGGTCCATATCAACGCCAAAACGCCGCGCATTATAGATTTGCGGGATAAGGCAACATTCAAAAAACATCGGACACTCCGTGAAGAGAAACGGCGTGTCTGAGGCGCTTGCCGTTTGTTCCAGAGCTTTGAAACCACGCGCAATCCAATGCTGCGCCCAGTCCCGGACTCCATCATCGCCTTGCTCATATTCCGCGCGCAAATAATTCAGCACGGATAGATTTTGAATGGGCGCGATATCGGATGCGATAATGAGCGACGCTGAGAGGATTTTCGAACGCAAAACCGCATCGCCAGGCATCAGACTCGGCTCGCGAAACGTCGCGTCCAGATAATCCATAATAGCAAGAGATTGCGTAAGCCGTGTGCCGTCTTCCAGCTCCAACACAGGCACGAAGCCTTGCGGATTACGAGACAAATGTGCGCGTTTCCCCTGCTCGCCTTCCCGTAAATTCACGGCCAAATGCTCGCCCTCAACGCCTTTCAGCGCGAGTGCAATGCGGACGCGGTAGCTAGCGGAAGATCGCCAATAGCCATGCAATGTCATCATGCGGTTTCAGGTCCTTCATATTTTTCGACCCTATTTTCGATCCGGCCAAAAATAGATTTCCCGTCGGCATCCTTCATCTCAATCCCGACCGTGTCGCCAAATCGCATGAAAGGTGTGATAAACTCGCCCGTCTGGATTTTTTCGATCATGCGGATTTCGGCAATACAGCTATAGCCGACACCGCCATCTTCGATCTTTTTGCCCTCACCGCCTTCAAATTTATTCGAGACCGTGCCGGAGCCGATAATTGTCCCTGCACAGAGGTCGCGGGTTTTAGCCGCATGGGCGACCAGCTCGGCCATGTTAAACGTCATATCCGTTTTGACATTGGCTTTACCGAAAGGCGCCCCATTATAATCGACTAAGAGAGGTAGATCGATTGTGTTCTCACCCCAGGCCTCGATCTCATCAGGGGTCACAGCCACTGGAGAGAAGGCACATGACGCTTTGGATTGAACAAAGCCGAACCCTTTGGCCAGCTCACCCGGGATCAGTCCACGCAGGGAGACATCATTGACCAACATGACGAGCTTAATGTGGTCTTCCGCGTCTTTGGCGGACACACCCATCGGCACATCATCCGTGATGACAGTGATTTCGGCTTCCATATCGATGCCGTAATCCTCGCTCGCGGCGACAATCGCATCGCGCGGCCCGATGAAAGTATCAGAGCCACCCTGATACATCAGCGGGTCCTCATAAAAACTCTCCGGCACTTTTGCACCGCGGGCTTTGCGGACCAGCTCGACATGGTTGAGATAGGCGGAGCCATCCAGCCATTGATAGGCGCGCGGGAGCGGCGACTCACAGGCGGCCTCATTAAAAGAAAAGCTTTCAACCTGATCGGCATTGAGCAGCTCATATCGTGCGGCGAGTTGCGGCGCGACGACGTCCCACTCATCCAAAGCAGTTTGCAACGTCGGTGCAATATCCGCCGCATTTGTCGCTTTTGTTAGGTCGCGCGAGACAACAATAAGAGAGCCATCACGGCCATGTTTGAGGGAGGCGAGTTTCATATTCAGCTTTCTTCTTTAATTTTCTCATGCAGCCAAGCCGCATGCCGTGGCGCTTTTTTCGTTTCCGACCATTCGGCCAGCATGGCGGGGGCGACCTCTTTGAGTTGGGTCATTTGTTCCGGCGTGTGAATATTGGCCGCAAGTTCCAAGCGGTGGCCATTCGGATCAAAGAAATAGATGGATTTGAAAATGCCGTGATGGGTCGGGCCTAGAACATCTATCCCGGCGGCTTCCAGACTCTCTTTGGCGGCCAACAGCTCATCCATGGACTTCACCCGCATGGCGATATGTTGCACCCATTCCGGCGTGTTACGATCTCGGTCCATATCGGGCTGTTCCGGCAGTTCAAAAAACGCCAGCACATTATCGTTCCCCGCATCGAGAAAGATATGCATGTAAGGATCATAAGCCCCGGTGGACGGGACGTGATCTTCGGCAATGGCGAGTTGGAACTCCATGCCGAGATGGGTCGTATAAAATTCGACCGTTTCTTTAGCGTCGCGGCAACGATAGGCGACATGATGAAATCCGTCTGTCTTGATGGTCATATTACGCCTCTTCCAAAACGCCACGTTCAATTTGGTCTCTTTCTATAGACTCGAATAGCGCTTTAAAGTTCCCTTCGCCAAAGCCGTCTTTGTAATCGCCGACGCGTTGGATGAATTCAAAGAAGACCGGGCCGACCTGCGGCTGGGCGAAAATCTGAAGCAATAAGCGCGGCTGTCCACCCTCAGTCGTGCCGTCCAGCAGAATGCCCCGCGTTTTCAGGGCGGCCTCATCCTGACCATGACCCGGCAATCGACCGGAGAGCATTTTATAATATGTGTCTGGCGGTGCGGTCATGAAGGGCACACCTTGGTCTTTCAGCTTGTCCCAACAGGCGACGAGATCATCACAGATCAGTGCGATATGCTGAATACCTTCGCCGTTAAATTCCCGCAGGAATTCTTCGATCTGGCCGCCACCGCTTTTACCTTCTTCATTGAGCGGGATGCGGATTTTACCATCCGGCGCGGTGAGGGCTTTAGACGTCAGGCCCGTATATTCGCCTTTAATGTCGAAATAGCGAATTTCCTGGAAATTGAAGAGCGTCTCATAGAAATCCGCCCAATATTTCATGCGTCCACCGTACACATTATGGGTCAGGTGATCAATGAGTTGGAACCCACACCCCACAGGATTGCGGTCCACGCCCTCAAAATATTCAAAATCGATGTCATAAATTGACAAACCGCTGGCCTCATCTCCGGTCTCATAACGGTCGATCAAATAGATGATGGAATTTCCAATCCCGCGAATACCCGGGATGTTCAGCTCCATCAGCCCCGGCGCGAGCTCAACCGGTTCAGCGCCTTGCTTCAGCAAATGGTCATAAGCTTTGACCGCATCCTTGACCCGGAAACCCATACCGCAAGCGCTTGGCCCATGTTCGCGAGAGAAATACCACGCTGGGGTGTTGGGCTCGTAATTGGTGATCAAATTGATCCCGCCCTGACGCCAGAGCTCAACAT
>CAZBDT010000008.1:0-34891 GCA_964490745.1 uncultured Algimonas sp. | reverse complement strand
AGCGAGTTCTCCGCCTTTATGGAATATGAAGAGATGGCGGCCAAGCATGACTATCTCGGCAAGTTTGGCGTCGAGACAGAGAAAGATATTCTGACGTCCATGGCCGTGTTCGGCGGCTTTACAGAAGGTCTACAGCTTTTCGCCTCATTCGCCATGCTGATGAATTTCCCGCGCCTGAACAAGATGAAAGGCATGGGCCAGATTGTGACATGGTCCATTCGTGATGAGAGCTTGCATTGTGAGGGTATGATCAAACTCTTCCACACATTTGCGCGAGAGACAGGCGCGCTGACCAAAGACGTCGCGGATGATATTATTGATTGCTGCAAAACAGTCGTGAAGCTTGAAGATAAATTCATCGAGCTGGCTTTCGAAATGGGTCCGGTCGAAGGTATGACAGCGGAAGATATCAAACGTTATATCCGTTACATCGCGGATTGGCGTTTAGGTCAGCTCGGCCTGCCGAAAATTTACGGTATTGAGGAGCATCCGCTACCCTGGCTCACGGAAATCACGAATGGCGTTGAGCACGCAAACTTCTTTGAAGCGCGCGCGACAGAATATGCGAAAGGTGCAACAGCCGGCACTTGGCATGGTGCGGAAGGCGTCTGGGACAAATTCGCGCAATTTCGTAAAGGTGAAGCGCTCACTCCGGCGGAGTAATTCGTCCAAGAATTCTTCTGAATTCTGCGTAAATTAGAAAAATTACAAAGACCTCGCCCGAGCGGGGTCTTTTTTATGGGCTATTTCGTATTGATGGTATATCGATTTTCTAAACTCCCGCAAAATAGTCTGTGAAAAATGTCTTTGATACCTTTTGAAACGCGTAATTACGATTTTCAAACCATATATAATTTTCGGGATTTTGGGGGGTATTCGGGGCTTGATCGACGTGTAGTCAAGACAGGGAGGTTATTCCGCTCCGCACATTTGGCGTCTTTAAGCGATGCTGACCGCGAAGCGATTGGCAATCTAGATATCGATCTCGTGGTTGATCTACGCCACGCGCCCGAGCGCGCAAAACAACCCTCGCGTTTTCCTGATCCGAAACCTCATCTTCATGAATATCCTGACTCGCCAGAACGCCTTTCGGCTAAAGTCGCGCCGCATGAAGCTTTTCTGGAACATGCACTTTATACCGCCGAGGATGCACATGGCTATATGATGGAGTCATATAAAGCCCGCCCGCATGATCCAGGATTTCAGAAAATTTTTGGTGATACTTTGCGGTTTATGGCGCGCGCTAAACCGGACGAAACGGCTGGCGTACTGGTGCATTGTGCCGCCGGGAAAGACCGCACGGGTACGCTCTGCGCGCTCATCCAAGCTGTTCTCGGCGTCTCTCGCGACGACATTCTGGCCGATTACATGATGACATTGGATGCCGTTGATATAGATAAAATCATTGTCCCCGCTGCAGCCATGTTTTCAAAACGCTATGGGCGTGAGATTAACGCGGATGCATTATGGCCGATGTTTGGAGTGACGCCCGAATATCTAAACGCCGCATTGGACGGTATGATGGATAGTGCAGGTCGCGTCGAAACCTATGTCAAACAGAATATTGGCCTAGACCAAGATGATTTAGACCGAATTCGCGCGCTATATCTAGGTGATTAAGTCGAGTCGGATTAAGACGTCGATCCTGATGAGGAACAATCTACATTCGAAAATGTCGTTGCTCTACAATCAACTAAACTTCCATTTCCATCTTGAAAATCTACAGCATCAGAACGTCTGGGTTTGAGCAAGAAAGTCTCTTCGAGTGTAATCGTTGAGTCGAAAAACCTAAGTTTGAGGGGCGTATATTTATATCTAACGCGAGTCACCACAACACCCGATTTTTCATTGAGAAGTTTTTCATCAAGCTTTGATGCATCAAATTGCGCAAAATTGCCGACATTATTGTTAATGCGAATGCGCCCGCGAGACTCTGGGGCTTCGTCTTCGTCGGGCAATATAAAACTCTCCATATCAATCGCGACATTGCTGATATCTCGAACATCCATCACACGCAACGCGGCGGCTAGAACCTCTTCAATGTCCACGCCTTTTAATTCAGGTTGTTGCGTGGCGAGGTCTCCTGCGACATTTGTTCCGTGAGAAATTCTACGATCTACACTGATTGCAGATGCAACTTCAGCCAATCCAAAATACATAGCAATCATGACAGGGGCAATGATGGCGAATTCAATCGCGGCGATTCCGTCTTCATTCGCTCTGTAAGCGCGGCTAAGCCGCCGAGGCGAGACACTCGACATGAGCTTATGAAGCAGAAAACGGGGCTTATGTGTTTTTGTAATATGTTTCATGAGGGTGTCCCATCAGTAATCCGCGACTGCGTATTTGCATCACACGTTCCACTATCCGGAAATGGTTCGTTACGGAAAGCTGTCGTTGCGACCATTGTTCGGGCACCTGATCCTGCCGGACTGTCCAAGCGGGTTAATAATGGCGGGAGGACGAGTCGGTAATAAAAAGTAGAGCGGACAACCATCGTGTCACCGGCAGAATTAGTGTCGAATACGCCGTTAGGGGTTTGCGGAATGGCATCCTGCCCCGTTTGGGTGTCATCGCGCTCTTCAACCGGCGGAATATCGGGCAACGTGATGGTTTTAAAACTATCACCCTCAACAACGTCGACACGTAGATTTTTCGAGCAATTCGCCATGCCTTTCATTTCGTCGCAGACAATAGCTTTGAATTCATCTGCTCCGCCACAGGCTTGAAAATTACCTACGCGGATGAGACGACCCGCTTCCGATGTGGCATGCACAAGAGCAGAATTGACAAAAAAAACGACTGCCAACTCCATAATTCCGAATAATAGCGCAAAGAAGGGTAGGGAAACAAAGGCAAATTCGACAGCTGTAGCGCCGTCGTCATCTTTTTGGAAACGCCTCGCTAAGCGTAAAGCACGTCGTTCCGCGCGCTGCACTATGCGGTCTGAAAAAAATGCCATCATTCCCACTCCGTCTGACAAGCAATTCGTTTATCGTTTGGAACGCGACTGTGCGGGCTCGTTGAAAAACGTGTACGAACAATATGCGGGAGGCGTTAATAAAGGGCCAATAAATTGCGTTAACAAACCCTTAAAACGCAGTGCACTCTTTTTAGTTTGGTTGGCGTATTGTTTGTTGAGGCTGGAGAGCATTTGAAGCATTAAGTGGCCCGCCCGCGGGAGCTGTCGTGTTATCAGGGGCTGATGAAGCCGCATTAAAGGCCGGAAATGACGTTAAGTTTCGTTCACTTGATGTATTTGCGGATATAAACCCTCTATCATCCCCAAGTACGGGGGAAGGGCCGCAAAATGGAATGCAAGAATATGTCTCGCGGTTTTTCCCATTATAAAGCCTTACACCTTGGTGGGGCAATGTATTGACCACTTGTAAGTCGGCATTCATCATCGTGTTACCTTGAGAATCCAAGATAATGAGATTCGTTTCGCCATATCCGCGCCCCACGACAAATATAAGATCACTGGATTGTACTGTAACATCTGCAATTTTCGGATTGCCAACAATGATCGAAGTGGCTGCGCTAGGAAGTCTCACAATTTCGGTTTTATTCAATTCGACTGTGTAGCTGTTTTGCGCCCCAGCCTGTGCCGGTGCTGAAGCAGCCATAGCAGCAAGCCCAATAAAAAGGGGCAGAGATTTAAATATATGCATTGTCGCAAGCTCCACGCGGGATTGTTTGCATGAGGTTTAGGACAATGTGGTGAATGAAGCGTTTACAAAATGGGCGTCAGATCGCGTCTATTTCTATGATTTCAGTACATGAAATGACTTTTATGTGTGATAACACATTCGCGTATATATAAAGTGACCGACCTTATTACTTTTGCTTATGCGCAGTATCCATTTTTGCCGGATGCAGATAGTTCTGAATTTTACCACTAGTTTACCTTATCTCTCAACGCGGCAGTAATCTCACATCTCTATAAGCATCTTCATCAGGGATGGCCCTGTGACGAGGGACTTTCCTCTCTGACTAACTAAAGCATACGTGGGAGTAATGTTATGCAAAATCTATTTACACGCTTCATCGAAGATGAGTCTGGTGCAACAGCTATCGAATATGGTCTGATTGCTGCCCTTATCGCAGTAGGCATGATTTTAGGTGCAACAGCTATCGGTGACCAAGTTAACGCTAAGTTTGACGAAGTCGCTGGCGAAGTCGGTAGTGCAGACAACAGAAACGCTGCTGCAAACGTGATCTAGTAATCACTCTTATTATGTTGGCTGATCTCTTTGGGGTCAGCCAATAATTTTTTACGACGCGCAGTCATTTTTCTTCGCGTAACGTGGAGCTTGCTCATGTTATCAAGATATTTAAAAGACGAGTCTGGAGCGACAGCGATAGAGTATGCCCTAATCGCAGGACTTATTGCCGTTGGTATGATCTTGGGCGCGACGGCTCTCGGTGATCAATTAGGTGACGAATTTGACACAATTGCTGGTGAAGTCGCTAACGCTTCTTCGGAAGATAATCGCAATCAAGCCGTAAACGCTATACAGTAAATTATCAGTCAACTGGATTCTGACAACGATTGATCAGCCTAATTCATGTGGCTGATTAATGCATTTGAAAATTTGCAAGATTATTAGATTCGAAAAAGTGACCACCTCTTCCATTTTGGAAATAGGTTTTTAATTTTATTCAGCTATCCAATTGAAAAATTGGATGAAAAGCATGGCACTCTTACCCGTATTTTTATTTTTCTTATTCGCACTACCGCAGCTTATGGCGGCGTTGAATGACGCGAATGCTATGAAAATCCCAAATCGCATTCCGCTCATTGTCTTGGCAGCTTATTTTTTAATGGTGCCATTCACTTGGGCTGGTTTGCCAATTTTTCTCGAACATATAACAGTTGGTGTCACCCTGTTTGCCGTGGGATTTGCAATGTTCGCATTTGGTTGGATGGGCGGCGGCGATTCCAAACTGCTGGCGGCTACAGCCTTTTGGTTTACTTGGCCTGATGTTTTTACCTATTTGGTTTACACGGCTCTTTTCGGCGGGGCGTTGACTCTTTTCATTTTACTTGGACGTAGATATGTACCCGTTCGTATTATAACGACCCAGTGGGCGCAGACGATGTTTCGGGACCAAACGAAAATTCCATATGGCTTAGCCTTGGCGGCAGGTGCCATTGCGACCTTGCCCCAAAGTCAGATATTTCGCGCCGCGTTAGGTTTGTAATTTCAAATCGCCGCGCGCCCTCTAATTGTAAATATTTTATCAGAGAACAAGGCTGCCCGAGGGAACCTAGACGGTCTCGCAGTCAGTCATATGTGATTTCGACATTATAATTAGGGCTCGACTGTAACTATCTCACAGTTTTACAGGTCGCGTTAACTTTTTCCAAACCCCTCAGTGTCTATTCATTAACCATGCTTTAGTGCGCTTGGGTCTAAGATACTCATGTCGCGGCCGAAACGGCGAGGGGATATGGAAACTAGAAAGATAATCATTTTAGGCACGATGGCCGTTTTAGGCTTCGGTGTATACTATGCGATCAATAACTTAGGCGCCCCAGCATCGGCGCCCGTCCAGCAGACCGTTGAGCCTCAAATCCAAATTCAAGAAGTTGAATATGTTCCGGTACTCGCGATCGATGCCGATTTGAGCACGGGGCAACGCATTACGGAAGAAATGCTAACCAGTATTAGGTGGCCTGCAGAAGCCTTATCGGCAAATTTGATTAATCTTGATGATCAACCTGACGCAAAACCGCAATTTGTTAATGCCCTCGCGCGTCAACCGTTAGCGCAAGGCGAAACACTGACACGCTCAAAAGTAATCTTTGCCGGCGATAGTGGTATTATGGCGGCCCTCCTCAAGCCCGGCATGCGGGCTGTGACAACGCGGATCAGTGTCGATACAGCGGCAGGTGGATTTATTCAGCCGGGAGATCGCGTCGATATCATCATCCGAGAAAATTTCCCGATCGTTCGTGATAATTTGCCTGGAGAAAATAGAGGCGGGGCACAACGCTCCAGTCTTTATGTTGCGCAAACCGTTTTTGAAAATGTCAAAGTCCTTGCGATTGATCAAACCTTTGCCACGAGTCCAGAAACAGGTGCCGCTATCCCTGGGTCTACGGCGACTTTCGAGTTATCCCAAGCCGACGCAGAGCTTTTGCAAGAAGCTGAAGGTTATGGGGACTTATATCTGACGCTTCGCGGGACGAATGGTTCAGGCTATTCAGGGCGAAGTGCGGCCGTCGTTGCGCGTGATGAGGTGGAAACGGCACCTAGCACGCTTACGGTTTATCGTAACGGTGAGGCGTCACCTGTTGCTCTGCAGCAAAGAAATTAGGGTCGAAATAATGAAACGATTTACATCAAATCATTTGCGTAAGACGACGACCGCAACACTGGCCATATTAGGTTCTCTCGGCTTCCTATGTGCGCCAGGAGAGGCCGGTACACGGTCATATTCTGATATTCAGAATATGACCTCTCAAGTCAAAATTCAAAAACCAGGCACTGGAATCAATAATCGTTCAATTGTGCTGCCGTTCTCAAAATCAACGGTGATCGAGCTGCCAGAAAACGTCATGGATGTGATTGTTGCCGACCCGAACCTTGTTGAAGCCGTCGTGCATACATCTCGCAGAACAATGCTGATTGGAAAAGGTCCAGGGCAGACGAATGTTTATTTTTACAGCCATGATGGGCGTGAACTTCTGAACGTCGATATCCGGGTTGAAAGAGATGTTGATGGATTGGAAGGTCTGATCGCAAAAAATGCGCCAGACAGTAACGTAGAAGTCCAAGTATTCAATTCTAATATATTGCTCACGGGATCTGTTCCCAATGCAGCCGCGGCCGACAAGGTCGAAAAACTTGCGCGTATGTGGTTAGGCGCAGGCGCTGCCGGTACTGAGGGCGAAATCGTTAATCTCTTGGCCGTTGAGGGCAAGGATCAGGTCATGTTAAAGGTTCGAATTGTCGAAATGCAACGATCTGTGACGAAGCAAATGGGCCTCGATCTCAGTGCAGTCGGGGAACTAGGCGGGAGTACCGTGTCGCTTCTTAACCAAGTTGGCCCAAGTTTGACGGGCGGATTCCAAGCTAATGGGACATATAATAATACGAGCGGAGGTGATTTGAGCTCTCTCAGTGGTGCTTTGAGCGCATTAGAACAGGTTGGTTTAGTACGCACTTTGGCTGAGCCTACTTTGACGGCGATTTCAGGCGAAACAGCGAATTTCTTGGCAGGTGGGGAAATACCTATTTTCTCCGGCGCTACACGTGATGATCAGGGGCAGCTCGTTCGTTCATTTGAATTCAAACCTTTTGGCGTCTCGCTCGGTTTTACGCCTGTCGTGCTATCTGAAGGCTTGATTTCGCTCTCAATTAGTACGGAAGTTTCTGAGCCAACAACAGAGAATGCTTTTGTTTCAGAAGGCGGCGAAAGTGTTTTGGGCATCCGTGTCCGCCGCGCCAATACTGTGGTTGAAATGCCTGCCGGAGGCAGCCTCGTTATTGCCGGCTTAATCCGGGAGGAAGCACGTTCTACAGTCGATGGAACACCGGGTTTGAAAGATGTTCCGGGTTTGGGGGCTTTGTTCCGCGGGCGCGACAGTCAAACTACCCAAACAGAAGTGGTCATAATGGTAACGCCTTATCTGGTTGATTCTACACATCCGGATAAATTGCAAACACCGATCGATGGCTTCCAGTCTGCCAATGATGTTGAGAGCTTACTGATGGGGCGTCTTAACAAAGTTTATTCAGAAAATGGTCAATCTAAAATCCAAGCGAACTCCTTATCAGGACCGTTTGGTCACGTGGTTGATTAAGCGAAAGGCAATTGATTATGAAAAACTCTATTCTAAATGCCTGCGTTCTAACCGCGATTTTCGGCCTTGGCGCATGTGCGTCCCCGTCGCAAACATTCGCACCGACCCATCTAAGAAATGCTATTAATGTTGCTGAATCTATAGAGCGATTAGAACTTTATACACGTCCAAACGGGATGGAATTGTCGGCTCGCGATAAGCTGGCGGTTGCACAATTTTTAGATGGGTATGCCCGGTCCGGCGATGGAGCACTTTATATTAATCGCCCGTCCAGCGCGCTTACAGGTTTAGGCACACAGCAGGCAGAAGCCGTAGTGCGCGGTTTGATGGCGCAGGGTGGCTTGAACCCTAATTCCGTGCAGACTGGTCAATATGCTTCACGTCCCGGTGCCCCGGCCCCTGTTATTGTCTCATATCGCACCTTGCGTGCCATCCCACAGGATTGCCGTGAAATGGGTGATCTGACGAGAACATATTCGAATCAACCACATGGAAATTTCGGATGCTTCCAATCAGCAAATTTGGCCGCAATGGTGACGGACCCACGTCAGTTGCTCGAACCTTATGCGCTAGGCGAGCCCAACGCACAGCGTAGGCAAGTCGTTTATGACAGATACATACAAGGCGAACCGACTGCATCTGCTGTGAATCCGGACCAACGCGTTGGGACTAACAATTAGAATTTGATGCGAAACAGACCTAAACCAAAGACGACGCAATGACACATATGACACAGCCGCTTCCGCAGACATCCGCTCCTAAAGGGCCAACTCCTATGCAACCGCGTCCAGTCCCTATGCCGGTTGCGCCGACGCCTATGCCTCATTCTGTTCAGCCTCATATGGTACCGCAACCTATCAGCCCGGTGGCGCCGGCACCACAAATACCCCAAGTCGGTCACCCTCAACCGGGCATGCCTGTTCCACAGATGCAGCCACAGGCCATGCCGCTCTCTGCAACCCCGGGGGGGCAAATACCGCCTCAAGGTAATTTTTTGGATTATGCTGGAAATTCACCTGCACCTCAGATGGCTGTCAGCCCGCGATATGCGCCTTTAGAAGACGTAAGTAGAGACGAGGGAGAAAAGCCACTTCCGTCAATATCTGTTCATGCATTTTGTGATCGTCAGGAAACGGCTCATTGTATCAATGAGACAACGCGTGACTGGCGCATGAAACGCACGAATGTGAAAATATATATGGGCGGTCTTCAGGCGGCGATCGAATTTTATCACAAAGAAAATACGCCTTCATTAATTATCATTGAAAGCGGAATGCGTGGCGAAGAGCTATTCAATCAGTTAGAAAGCCTGGCTAGTGTTTGTGATGAGGGGACGAAAGTCGTTATGATTGGGGCGGCGAATGATATCCGCCTCTACCGTCAGCTTATGGACAAAGGCCTGTCCGACTATCTTGTGCCGCCCTTGCATCCATTAAATCTTATTCGGTCTTTAGGAGAGCTATATTCAGACCCTGACCAGCCTTTTATCGGACGTGTTGTGGCCTTTTTTGGAGCGAAAGGCGGTGCTGGATCATCCTCTATGGCTCATAATACAGCTTGGGTTTTGTCAGAACATTTAGCTCAGGAGACCGCATTAATCGACCTTGATGCAAGTTGGGGGACAACAGGGTTGGACTTCTCTTATGACAATACGTCCGGCTTGGAAGAAGCTTTAGGAGAACCGGATCGGTTGGATGAGATGTTGATGGATAGAATTATGATCCGTCACACGCAAAAACTCTCAATTTTGCCGACATCTAGCTCACTAAATACTAAACCTGTCATGGATTCATCCAGCTATGAAGCTGTTGTGAATGCGGTGCGCGCAATTTCCCCGATCTCTATTTTGGATATGCCGCATTTTTGGACAGATTGGACGACAAATATTTTGACGTCTGTTGATGATGTGGTTGTGACTGCTACGCCGGATTTGTCTGGTATGCGTAACGCTAAAAATCTCATCGATTTTTTAAAGACTCAACGTCCTAATGATCTTGAACCAATACTAATTTTGAACTGTGTCGGCATGTCTCCAAATACAGAAATTTCTGTCAAAGATTTTGGCGCAATGGTGGGGCAAGATCCGCATGTCGTAATCGGTTGGGATCCTGACAGTCATTTTGAAGCTACAAACGAAGGTAAGATGTTAGCCGATATTAAATCGGCGAGCCAAACCGTCCAAGGCTTAGAGTTTCTGGCCTCTCGCCTTCGCTCCGGGACATTTAATGTGACGGGTAAAGCTGAGGTCGCGCCGACCAAAAAGGGACTGCTGTCAATCGGCGGGGGAAAGGCCAACAAGCCAAAAAGCGAAAGCAAATCTATGTTTTCTTTCCTAAAGAAGGATAAAGCCTAGATGTTTGGGAAGCGAGCAGAAGGGGCCGCGGCCAAGTCGCCAGCCGTACAGGCTGCGCCTCGAAAAGAAGATGCCAAAGACACGAACGATTCGTCATTGCATTCGAACACATCGGCTCGACCTAAAAGGCATGATGAGCCAAGCGAAGAATATTATGAAACCAAGGCAACAATTTTCAATGCCTTGTTTGAAACCATTGATGTGTCCGCACTGGCCGGCATGCAATCTGATAAGGCTCGAGAGGAAATCCGAACAATTGTCGATGAAATTATCGCTATTCGAAATGTTCGCCTGTCGGTTAATGAACAAAACCAGCTTATCACGGAAATTTGTGATGATATTCTGGGGTATGGCCCATTAGAGCCACTCCTCGCACGCGATGATATTGCCGATATTATGGTCAATGGTGCGAAACATGTTTTCATCGAAACCAATGGTAAGATGATCAAAACAAATATCCGCTTCCGTGATAACACGCAGCTGATGAATATTTGTCAGCGTATTGTGAGCCAAGTCGGCCGCCGCGTTGATGAAGCATCCCCAATCTGTGATGCGCGTTTGCTGGATGGGTCCCGGGTCAACGTTATTGCGCCGCCGCTCTCGATCGATGGTCCCGCTCTGACAATTCGTAAATTTAAAAAGGACAAGTTACGCCTTGCCGATCTCGTAAATTTCAAATCTATTTCTCCTGCTGGCGCAAAGGTGCTGCAAATTATCGGTGCCTGCCAATGTAACATCGTTATTTCAGGTGGCACGGGTTCTGGTAAAACAACTCTCTTGAACGCATTAACGGGGTTCATTCATCCGGATGAGCGCATCATTACCTGTGAAGACGCAGCGGAACTACAGTTGCAGCAGCCTCACGTAGTGCGCTTAGAGACCCGCCCTCCCAATTTGGAAGGGAAGGGTAAAATCTCTATGGCGGATCTGGTCAAGAACTGTCTGCGGATGCGTCCTGAACGTATCATTGTCGGTGAGGTTCGGGGACCGGAAGCTTTCGATTTGTTGCAGGCCATGAACACGGGCCATGATGGTTCCATGGGAACGCTCCACGCTAACTCTCCAAGAGAAGCTTTGTCTCGGTTAGAGTCTATGATTACAATGGGCGGGTTTTCTTTACCAGCCAAGACAATCCGGGAAATGATTGTGGGTTCGGTGGATGTTATTGTGCAGGCAACACGCTTACGTGACGGATCACGCCGCATTACGAATATTACGGAAGTCATCGGGATGGAAGGTGACGTGATCGTCACACAAGATCTGATTGTCTATGAAATGGACGGCGAAGACGCCAATGGGAATATCATTGGCGAGCATAAATCGACGGGTATTGCCCGTCCGGCTTTCTGGGATCGTGCGCGTTATTTCAATTTGGAAAGAGATCTGGCTGAAGCGCTGGATGCAGCAGGCTCCTAAATGGAACAACAGACCATACTTGCCATATGCGCTGCCGGGCTCGTATTTTGCACCGGATTTTTATTCTTGGGGGGTAAAACTTCGAGCGAAACCAAGCGGGTAAGAGAATTTTCAGGCAAAAAGACGGTTGGCTCTAATTTAAGAGAAAAATTGAAGGTCGAAGACTCCGGTTCGCGACGTAAACAAATTGAAGAAACGCTCGGCAAAATTGAGGAGCGTCAAAAAACAAAAAATAAAAAAGCGAAAACAATCGAGTCGCGTTTGATGCAGGCAGACTGGTCCATGAAACCACAAAACTTCATGGTAATGTCAATCATATTAGCGGCTATATTTGCAATTTTACCGTTTATATTGGGGCTGCCGCCTCTAGCATGTCTCGGTTTGGCCTTCGTCATGGGCTTCGGCTTGCCAAGATTTATATTAAATAGCGCGATTGCGCGGCGACAAAAGAAATTCGTCTCTCACTTTGCAGATGCGATGGATATTATTGTTCGTGGCGTAAGGACAGGTCTACCCTTGAATGATTGCTTGAAAATCATCGCGCATGAAAGTCCTGATCCCCTTGGTTCAGAATTCCGCCGAGTTGTTGAGGGTGAAAGTCTGGGTATTCCAATTAATGTCTGCTTGGAACAGCTATATGACCGAATGCCAATTTCCGAAGTGAATTTCTTTGCAACGGTTTAAAATATTCAAAAAACGACGGGTGGTAATCTCGGTGAAGCCTTGGCTAATTTATCCAGTGTTTTGCGTGGACGTAAAATATTGCGTGAAAAAATTAAAGCACTTTCGGCTGAAGCTAAAGTGTCCTCAATCATTATTGGGTCACTACCAATTATCGTTATGATACTCGTGACGATTGCGAGCCCAGACTATATGAATGATCTTTACAAGACCACCACGGGACAGAGAAATATGATCATAGGCGCCGTCATGATGGTTATTGGAACACTCATGATGAAAAAAATGATCAACTTCAAGTTCTAGGGAAAGGAGAATCGTTATGAGTGCAGATTCCGTCGCCCTATTCCGAAGCGCTGGTTCCATTATCATTGCGTTGTTAGTTGTCGTGTCTTTTTGGATCGTCGTCGTTCCGATGTTTGAAGGCGATAAGAAAAAGAAACGCATGGAAGCCGTGTCGACGGCCCGAGAAAATATGCGCAAATCTCGCCTCGACAGTTTGCAGGCGGAAGCGCGCTTGCGGTCGGATAGTAGAGGCGTTGCCAAAAACCTTGTGGATAGATTCAGTCTTGAGAAACTTCTCGAAGCCTCTGACTTGAAAGATAAAATGGCGCAAGCTGGCCTGCGGGGTCAGAAGCCTGTCTACATCTTTTATATGTCGCGATTAGTCCTACCTATCGCTTTAGGCATTTTCGGCCTGTTAACACTTGTCGTTTTAAATCTTCCAGAATGGGCTTTTATGCAGCGAATAGCTGGAACGATGGGCCTGGTTGTTTTGGGCTATTACCTGCCTGCGATTTATGTCAAAAATGTTGCGAATAAAAGACTCGCCTCTATCTTACCAGTCTTTCCCGATGCGCTGGACCTTCTGCTGATTTGTGTGGAATCTGGTATGTCCGTCGAACTCGCTTTTGCCAAAGTGGCTGAAGAAATGGGTGACGCTTCGGTAGAACTCGCAGAAGAATTCTCTCTTACAACAGCAGAGTTGTCTTATTTGACCTCACGCCGTTTAGCTTATGAAAATTTAGCACGTCGGAATAACCATCCTGGTATTCGTGCCGTTGCGACGGCATTGGTGCAGGCGGAGCGTTACGGTACGCCACTGGGCGATACGTTACGCACAATGGCGAATGAGAATCGTCAATTACGCGTCATGCAGGCCGAGAAGAAAGCCGCGGCACTCCCGGCAAAGTTGACAGTTCCTATGATTCTCTTCTTCTTGCCTGTCTTGTTCATCGTTATTTTGACACCGGCAGCGATACGAATGAGCCAAGCCTTTTAGGCCGACGGTGGCATTGAATGCATAAAATTAAAAACCCGTCTCAAATTAATGAGACGGGTTTTTCATATTCTTAAAATAAAAATTTAAAAAAACGTCATTCGTTTTAGCGTCGTCTGCGATTAGGCTCACGTCTTTTCGGTGTGGGCTGTGTTGACGTGCCAGTCACTGATTGGGCTTGCGGGTAATAGCCTTGAGATGGATAACCTTGTGGAGACTGTCGGGGCTGAACGGGAGTTGATTGTTGACTATATTCAGTTGACGCCTGTGATTGTGGCGCAGTTTGTATGCCTCGCTTTGCTGCCATTGCGCGGGCTGCTTCTGAAGCACTAGAGAATTTTTGCCCTTGAGCTGGCCCCATTTTCATCCTCGCTTGTGGCTGCCCAACAGGTATTGAGTGCTTGGGCCGTAAAGCTGTTTGCCGAGCCGTAGGAGCGGGACTAAAGGCCGGACTTGCTTTCGGGAAACTCATTTGCGATCTTGTCATACCTGCTAATTTATCGGCTTCTGCAGTCTTGCCTTGGAGTTGGAGGATCAGAATTAGATTTTGCCGAACACTATCTGAAGCATTGGGCATAGAGGTGGCGCGACGTAGCCATTGCTCCGCTGTGGCGGGGTCTCCCGCTAGAGCGTGACTCAACCCCATATTTGCCATCACATTTGGGTCATTAGGTGTAATACGCAAGGCACGGTCATAATGCTGGCGGGCTTCTGCATAACGTTCCTGTTGGTCAAGTGCGGCGCCTTTTAAAGACCAGAGTCGACCATAGCTCGGTGTTTTAGACAAACCCTCATTCAAAATGGGCATAGCGTCCAATGCCCGTTCACTGGCGATGAGAGCGGCTGCATATTCAGCCATCAGGTAAGGATCACTCGGATATAATGCGCGCGTTGTTTGCGTGATTTCGACAGCACGTCCGGGATTCCCCATTTTTCGAACCGCCGCTGATAATTTGAGCGCGGCTTCCAGGTCGCCGGGATTAAGATTATACTCATTTGACCAGAACGCAGCTTGTGCAAAAAGTTCCTGTGTTTCTATCGCGTTGCGCATTTGTCGTGTGGCGGGCATATATTGATCGACCGCTAAGTCTGTTTGGATTTGTGCTTCCTGTGCATTCATGGGCGGCGCGACGGAACATCCCGCAGTGAAGAGGGCTGTGCCCGCGAACAAGGTTGATAAAAATAATGGGCGATGAAACATGATCAAAACAGCCTTTCAACAGGTTCTCTCAAGGTGCGACGAATATCGCACATTTGAGATTTCGTTAACAAATCTGAAGGAAGAGGGTTAACGCCGCGTTAGCAAAGCCCTAGGGATTGCGGGTCGAACGTCAAATTTCGTAGGATTATTCATGTCGAATACAGCATCACAGCCTTTTATACGCCAAAAGGACCTTCCCAGCGAGGTCGTCCCCGTTTTGATTGATGTTGTAACTGCAGCGGGATGGGAGCGTTATGCGCAAACGCTTACAGAGGCGCAGCGCGTTTTTGCTGAAGAACGCAAATTCATGGGCGAGGGTGGTCAGCGCTTAAGACTACCCGAAGCCGATGGTCGGGTGAAACGTATCCTGTTAGGCATAGGCGACGATCTCACAATGGCAGAAATGCGTTTAGGGACTTTGGGGGCGAGTCTCAGTGCGGGCTATTATATCTTCGGTCATCTTCCGAGTGATATAGATTCACGCTTGGCGGCGATTGGTTGGGGTATGGGGGCTTATCGTTTTGACCGATATCTTTCTGAAAAATCCGATCCGCCTTTATTGGTGCTAGATGATGAAGCGACTGAAACCGAAATTATATCCAGCGTAGCGGCAACAGCTCTCTGTCGCGATTTGATAAACACACCCGCTAGCGATATGGGGCCCGTCGCTTTGGAACAGGCCGCAAAAGACCTCGCTAAAAACTTCGATGCTGAGGTGACGTCGATTATAGGTGATGACCTTCTTAAAGAGAACTATCCTATGATCCATGCCGTCGGACGAGCCGCGCATGAAGCACCGCGCTTGGTTGAGATTGAATGGGGCGACCCATCACATCCGCGATTAGCCTTAATTGGCAAAGGCATTACCTTTGATACGGGCGGCGTAAATATGAAATCGGCCTCCGGGGCGCGGCTGATGAAAAAAGATATGGGCGGTGCGGCGCATGTTTTGGCCCTGTCTCATATGATCATGGCGAATAATTTGCCTATTCGTTTGCATTGCTTGCTGGCCATTGCCGAGAATGCCGTTTCAGCCAACGCCTATCGTCCGGGTGATGTCTTGCCATCGCGAATTGGACTGACGGTTGAAATTGACAATACGGATGCAGAAGGCCGACTTGTCCTCGGTGACGCGTTGACAAAAGCAACTGAAAGCGATCCGGTCTTTATGATTGATTTTGCGACGCTTACGGGCGCGGCCCGCGTGGCTTTGGGGCCGCATCTCCCGCCAATGTTCTGTAACCGCCCTGCACCTGTTACGGCCATAACACGGCACGGCGTGGCGCAAAATGATCCTGTTTGGAATTTGCCATTGTGGCAGCCCTATAATTCTATGCTCAGTTCTCCGATTGCGTCTTTGAAAAATTCAGGTGGTGGTTTTGCTGGTTCAGTGACAGCAGCCCTTTTCCTTGAACGTTTCGTCAAGAATACACCTTGGATGCATTTCGATACCTATGGATGGAATCCAACAGCGCGCCCGGCCCATCCAAAAGGTGGCGATATGTATGGTGTTAGGGCTGTCTTTGCATGGTTGAAAACGGGCGGGTTGAATGCCCGTTTTTCAGAATAGGCTGATCGCCCGCGCCCGTTGTTCTATTTTTGACGTTCCGTTAAAAAAACTACACGTAAAAAATCGTTGCATTTGAGTCACTTGAGTCCGCAGAGGACTCACACGACCAAAGCCTCCCTTGACCCATGAATCCGGTTCGTGCGAATCCATGATTCGTCATTCATATATGTCCCAATTCAAGGAGCGCCGCGACCATGCCTGCAACCGAAACTGCTTTCGCGCCCCGCCTTGTGACTGTGACAGAGACGAAGGAAACGCCACGTCCCAATATTCGTAAGGTACGGTCTGAACGGATTTCACGCAAAGACAGTCTAGCTTTGTGGCATCGTGTGACTTTGGCAAGCGTGCGCTCAGATACGCCGGACCTATCAGCTCGTCAGTTGGCAATGTTAATGACGATTTATTTGGATGACGGACTGCATACTGTTCGCTCTCTTGCAAAGCATTTGAACATCACGAAAGCCGCGATTAGCCGCGCAACAGATAGCCTGTGCAAATTAGGTTATATTGAACGCAAACCCGATCATCGTGACAAACGGTCCGTCGTTTTGGCCAGAACACCTGCAGGTATCCATTTTTTATCTGAATTTGCAGATATAATACAAACTGAACGCCGCAAGCCATAAGCATGTCAGTGGATCGCCGGACGCATTTACCGGACGGGACAAAAACTGAGCCTTACTTTGTAAAATTATCATCCGTCGATTTGCGGACTCCTAAAGCTATGGGAACACAAGCGCTTTATGGTCAGCGCTTTTCTTTGGTCGAAGAAAAAGAGGGCCACGCTTATGGCGCTTTACACTCTATTTTACCGTCGTCTCAACGTATCGATTATATAGGATATGTGCCGCAATCCGCGCTCTCTAAGGGTGAACGTCAACCAGCATATATTGTAAAAGCTGTAGTTGCGGCTGTCTTTGCGCAAGCAGATATTAAATCTCCGCTTGTAGGAAGTTTGCCGCGAAACGCGACTTTAGAGGGGCGAGTTGAGGGGGACTTCTTGGCCTGTCCAGACATGGGTTTTATTCATATGCGGCATGTGCGGGCTTTGAATAGGTCAGTCGAGCGTCCTTACTTTGCCTTTGCAAAGGACATGTTGAACCTGCCCTATATTTGGGGAGGAACGGGGCATGTTGGTGTCGATTGTTCCGGCTTGGTGCAAAGCGCGCTGGCGGCGACGGGTAGGGATGCACCTCGCGATGCGGATCAGCAGGAAGCGCAACTTGGGCGGGCTGTGGTTTTCGACGCAAGGACGTCAGGCGACTTACTCTTCTGGCCCGGACATGTCGGGATTGTTATTGAGGGTGACCAATTGCTGCATGCAAATGCGCACCATATGTGCGTCGCCATTGAACCTGTGACAGAGGCTGTAAACCGTATTGGTGCCGTTCGAACAACAAAACGTCTGTGAGCCGCTCGCATAAAAAAGCCCGCTTAGAGAGCGGGCTTAGAAAATTAGGATTGAATCAGTAGCTATTCCGTCGGATCGGTTGCAGGTTCCTCAACGGACATTTCAGTTTCCACGACGGGCTCCGCCAAAGCCGGTTCAGGACGTGGGGATGGGGCTGAGTCTGCTACGCGCAGATATTCAATAACTGCGGCGCGATCCTCTGGCTTTTTAAGGCCAACAAAGTTCATTTTTGTACCGGGAGCATAGGCGCTCGGCTTTTCCAAAAACTTATCGAGTGATTCATATGTCCAAATCTCACCCGGAATCGCGAGTGCGGTGGAGAATGAATATCCTTCATGAACGCCTTTTCCGTTCATCACGACGCCGTAAAGCGCTGGACCTGTTCCATTTGCACCGCCGGGCTCAACATTGTGACAGGACTGGCATTTTCTGAAAACTCTTGCGCCTTTCGCCGCATCCATAGCCGCAACCCAATCCGCTTGCGGGAAGGGGAGTTCTATTTCTTCTTCGTCACCGCCTGGGACATCAATAGGGCCGACTTTATAGGCGATCTCTTCACCCTGACCGTTCATCAGAATGCCTGGGAGCTTCATAAGCAAAAGCATACCCAGAACTACAGCAAGCACTGCGCCTGCAATTTTGTTGAAACCTAAATCGTCCATGACGAAATCCTGTCTAACGGGTTATACGGTTTAAGCCGTGTCATATGGCCTAGCTACTTGCGCCATGTCATATAAATATGTGCCGCGATTGCAAATAGAAAACACCTTGCGGCGAAGCGTCGCGAGGGGTTTATACACGGCAAATCGCAGAAAATCGCGCTAAATGAGATTGGACTAAGAATATGACGCAAAAAATCGTGTATCAAGGTGAACCGGGGGCCTATTCCCATCTCGCCTGTTCGCAATTTTATCCGGATCATATGCCTGTGGCCTGCCGTAGTTTTGCCAATGCTTTTGAAGCGGTCAGGTCCGGAGCGGCGCAACTCGCCATGATTCCCGTCGAAAATACAGTTGCGGGCCGGGTGTCTGACATTTACCATCTATTACCGGCCGGTGGATTGCACATTGTAGGCGAGCGTTATTTGCCGGTCCATCACCAATTACTAGCCGTTCCGGGTGCCAGTCTTTCCGATATCAAAAGCGCAAGGTCACATCATATGGCCTTGGGACAGGTGAGAAACTTTCTGACAGAACATAAGATTGATGCCATCGCAGATGTCGACACGGCTGGCGCGGCTCGAAAAATCGCGGCGAATAAAGATAAGAGCGTCGCCGCCGTGGCGTCACGGCTATCTGCAGAAACTTATGGTTTGGAGATTTTGGCCAACGATATTGAAGATGCTGACCATAATACGACACGTTTCATTATTCTGGCGGAAAACCCGATATTGCCTGAAGTGGATGTCCCGAGTGTGAGCTCATTTGTCTTTAAAGTACGCTCTGTCCCGTCCGCCCTTTATAAAGCTCTGGGCGGTTTTGCGTCTAATGGCCTAAACCTGACAAAACTCGAAAGCTATATGGTGGGCGGGTCTTTCACGGCCGCGCAATTCTACGCGGATGTGGAAGGTCATATTGAAAGCCCCGCGATGAAAAACGCCTTGGAAGAGCTGGAGTTTTTCTCTGAAAACATCACCCATCTTGGCACCTATCCGATGGACACGATGCGTCTTGCGACAGTTTAAATTGTGAAATGGCGGCGGCTTACCTATATTAGGCGTATGATGAAACAACTTCTCAGCGCGGTGATGGGGGCGGGACTCTTAATGACGCCCTTAGCCGCTTCGGCTACGCCAGACGCGGTCTATACCGATTGGCGTGACAATATTGCCGCCGATGGCTATGACGTCGTGACCTTTTTTTCGGGTAAGCCTCAGCAAGGCAAGGCCGATTTTTCGACCCGATATGAGGGTGCGGATTGGTTCTTTTTCAGTCAAGCGAATAAAGATTTGTTTTTAACGAATCCTGATCTCTTCGCGCCGCAATATGGCGGATATTGCGCCTGGGCTGTCGCTAAGGGAAAGTTGGCACCCGGAGATCCAGATGAATGGTTTGTCGAGGATGGCCGCCTTTATTTCAATTATAATGCGCGAATTAAACGCCGCTGGGAGAAAAAGCGGGCACGCCTAATACGCGCGGCTGATAAACGCTGGCCAGAATTGATCGCTGATTAAGACGTTTCTGACAACCAATGCCGCAAGAGTTGATTGGCAATCGTCTGACGCGGCGGACACATGAAAGCTTGGCCTGTCCCGTCTAGGACAGCGCCAACCTCATCGCGTGAATACCATTTTGCATCTTCCAGCTCTTTCGGATCAATCGTGATCTCGGTTGTAACAGCGTCTAACATCAAGCCTAACATAAGCTGCGCAGGGAAGGGCCAAGGTTGGGAGAAAACATAGCGCGGATTCTTTGTTTTCACGCCCGCTTCTTCCATCACTTCGCGTATGGCGGCATCTTCAACACTTTCGCCGGCAGCGATAAATCCGGCCAGTGCGGACATGAAGCCTTCGGGCCAGCCGGGACCGCGACCTAAGAGGACCTTATCTCCATCTGTGACTAACATGATGACAACCGGGCTAACACGCGGAAAACTCTCTGCACCGCAGCCCGTACATTGTTGTTTAATGCCTCCGTCACGCGCCACAGTTTGTCCGCCGCAGGCGGTGCAATGACGATCCGTATGGTGCCACGCAAATAAAGACTTTGCGCGACCCGCCATGGCCAAATCCGTGGGTTTAAGATTACCGCCAATCCCGCGCAGCGAGACAAAATTCTCTTCCGGCAGAAATTCTTCAGGTTTGGCAACACTAAACGCAAAAATCGGACGATCACCTTCCAGGCCCAGAAAAATCGGGCCGGGCGCGGCTAAATCATGCCCGATTAACTCAGAAGGGTGGACCCGGTGCGGGCGGCCCCCTTTCCCGATACCAATGCGGCCTTTGAAAAATAAAATAGCGCGAGCAGATGTCTTGCCCAATAAGGCCTGCAGCTGCTCGGGGCTTCGGTCATTTTCGGCGTAGTCCAGCGTGTCTCCGGCAAAGGGAATCGGGGTGTCGGTTTGAATATCGGTCATGTTGCCCGACATGGAACCTGTCGCGTCTGAAATCAAATTGTAATTTAAGCGAAGTTTCGTTCAGAATGCCGTCATGACTGTGACAACCAGTTTATAAACTGTGCTAAAATAGCAACCATTTTCAATAGATTACGTTATTTACGCGCAATCTGACTTGAGAAAGCTCTAAAGCGATCCGAGGTCGGAGGCCGTTATTTGATTGCGTGTCGCCCGCTATCTTGGTGACACGGAAATGACAAAATTATTTAAGGATCAAGAATATGACTTTTATCAAATTGGCTTTGGCTGCAACAGCGGCAACAGGATTTGCAATGTCTGCCCAAGCGCAAGATTCAGCGGCCTATATTAATTTGGGGGCTGAGGCCGTCGAGTTTGACAGCTATAACCTCACCGGTCGTCTGGGGTATCAGTTCAACGAAAACCTTTCTATTGAAGGCCAAGCCAGTTTTGGCGTCATCGACGATGATATTGAAGGTTTTGATGTGGGTGTAGATAATAGCTACGCCGCATTTATACGTGGGTCCGTTCCGCTGACTGAGCAGTTCAGTCTTTTCGCCAAAGGCGGTTACCATTTCACACAATTTGGCGTAGACGGCGATGGACTCGATGAGAGCCTGGATATTGACGGATTCGCATATGGTGGCGGGGCCGAATATATGTTTGATGGCGTGAATGGACTCCGCGCTGAGGTCACGTTCTTGGATAGTAGCGATGACACTATCAATGGCGCAGATTTTTCCGGCACAGCTGAAACATATGCGATCACTTATGTGCGCAAATTCTAAGTTGATTTAGACTATGGCTTGAGTCCGGCCATGAGTCGGGCTTTTTTATGTGTCCATCACTTGTAGAAAGCGAGCGGGCAGACTAAATCACCTCTCGGAAGGTCGGCTTGGACGATATCCTCGCCAACCCGGTCAGGGCGGGAACGCAGCAGCCGTAACGAGTCTTTATTGGGTCAAGACCCGGCCTTCCACTTTATCCCGCTTCCCAGCAATTATTACCTTGCGTCGGAACCATAGCGCTTCCAGATCATATTCACTTATATAGCTGGAGGGACATGTGCGCATATTTTTAATCTGTTTCTTATTCTTTATCACAACACCGCTTTTCGCTCAGGATACAGCTTTATCAGACGCCGAAGCCGGACTATCCGCCATTTACGCCAGTACGACGGATATGGCGGAAATTTCTGTGAGCATTGAAAATGGCGTTGCGACTCTGACAGGGGATGTTGCGAATGCTGACATTGCGGCCAAAGCGGTTGAGATCGCGCAAGGCCGTGAAGGTATTGTTTATGTACAAGACCAACTCAATCGTGCGCTGGTCGGTGAAAATAATGTCAGCGATGCCCTGAGTGGTTTGAGACAAGATTTGGAGGAGATCCAGAGCGCGCTTCCCATTATCTGCCTCGCCTTGTTGGCTTTTCTCTTCATGTGGTGGCTGGGCAGTTTTGTTGCGCGTAGAAAAGCCTTTTGGCAAAAAGTGTCGCCTAATCCTTTTCTGGCAGAGATTTTGTCTCAAACCGTGCGTATCTTATTTATCATTGGCGGGCTTATCATCGCGCTCAATTTCCTAGGGGCGCAGGCCTTTATCGCCACAATATTAGGCGGTGCAGGTGTCGTCGGTATCGCTTTGGGTTTTGCTGTCCGCGATACGCTCGAAAACTATCTTGCCTCTATCATGTTGTCCCTACGCCAACCTTTCAGAGCGGGGGATCATGTTCTGATCGGGGACCGCGAAGGAAAGATCATGCGCCTGACCAGCCGCGCGACCATATTGATGACGATGGATGGCAATCATTTGCGCATTCCCAATTCCACCGTCTTTAAGGCCGTGATCCTGAATTACACGACGAACCCTGATCGTCGGTTTACATTCAGCCTTGGTGTAGACGCCGCTGATGATCCTGTGGCCGCGATGCAGACGGGACTTGATGCTATGCGTACACATGATTTTGTGAAGGATGATCCCGCACCATCTGCCTCGATTTCCGAAGTCGGGGATTCAAACATTGTGATAAACTTCTTCGGGTGGGTCGATCAGACTACAGCCAGCTTTGGCAAAGCCCGAAGCCTCTCCATTCGTGCTGTCAAAGATGCGCTGGAATCGCAAGGCTTCTCGCTTCCTGAACCGATATATCGCGTGAAGCTTGACGGCATGTCAGGGGGTGAGTTGAAGCTGGAAAAAGCAAAATCCAAGACATCTAAAGCGCAAGCTAAACCAACTGACATAGATATGGATATAACCCCCGATACATCAATCGATGAAAAGGTGGATGCAGAATTGGCAGCGTCCGGAGAGATCAACCTCTTGGATGAGACCAAGCCGACAGAATAGGTCTTATCTGTGGACGGTCACAGCCTTCCGCTTTCCATATCCGTTTGCTGCGCCTATATTCCGCCCATGAGCGACACAGCCTCCATGTTTGGTGAGCAAGAATCTTATCAGGTTCTGGCCCGGAAATACCGACCCTCTACTTTTGAGGATATGATCGGTCAGGACGCCATGGTGACGACGCTGAAAAATGCGTTTGAGGCGAACCGCGTGGCCCATGCTTTTATGCTAACCGGTGTTCGGGGGATTGGGAAAACGACGACGGCGCGCTTACTTGCACGTGCGCTGAATTATCAGTCAGACGCTGTTGACGGACCGAGTGTCGATCTATCGACGCTGGGCGATCATTGCGAACTGATTATGACCAGCAGCCATATGGATGTGCTGGAAATGGACGCGGCGTCGCGCACGGGTGTAGAGAATATGCGCGAGCTGCTCGACGGTGTGCGTTACGCGCCTGCGACGGCGCGTTACAAAGTCTATATTATTGACGAGGTTCACATGCTCTCGGCGGGGGCGTTTAATGCCTTGCTGAAAACGCTGGAAGAGCCACCGGATCATGCGAAATTTATCTTCGCCACAACGGAAATTCGAAAAGTCCCCATCACGGTCCTATCCCGCTGTCAGCGTTTTGATTTACGGCGGGTGGACGCCTCCATTTTGGCTGAACATCTGCGCGGCATTTGCGAAAAAGAGGGTGTGAAGATTTCCGATGAAGGTCTTGCGATGATCGCGCGCGCAGCCGAAGGGTCTGTTCGCGACGGTCTGTCTTTGCTCGATCAAGCGATCGTCCAGGCCGGGCTCGACGGGGATCAGGTCACAGGTGAGCAGGTCCGAACCATGCTTGGCCTAGCGGACCGTGTCCGTATCTTAGACCTTTTTGCTATGGCGGCGGGCGGCGACACGAAAGGCGCCTTGTTGGAAATGCGCGCGCAATATGATGACGGGGCCGACCCCTCCGTCGTGATGCGGGATTTGCTAGATGTCTGTCATGAAGTCAGCCGCGCAAAAACGCTGGGCGAACTTGCGGATTTCGAAATGGCACCCGATCAAGCCAAGCGCTTGCGCGATCTATCAGAGACACAATCTGTTGGCCAACTCACGCGCCTTTGGCAAGTTCTCAGCGCAGCCTATAATGATGTGCGCCAAGCACCAGCCCCTTTGGCCGCGGCAGAAATGGCGCTTTTGAAGCTTAGCCTTGCAGGGCAAATGCCACCGCCCGAACTCGCCTCTGCGATCATTGCGCAAGCCCGCAAAGATCAAGAGGATGGCGGTCCGGGGCTTCCGGTACTCTCATCCGGTTCAAGTGGTGGAACCGCTTCCGTTTCGGCCATGTCGACGCAATCTCTCTCAACGTCATCCTCGACAGCCCCAACAGCCGCGTTAGAAGCGCCTAAGCCTGTTCTCCCCGAAGCGCCGAAAGTTGAAATTGGAAGTTTTCAAGACTTTGTCGCCGCCATCCCCGATACGCAAATTCGGTTGAAATCCGATCTGGAACGCTATGTCCGCTTGGTCAGTTTCAAGTGCGGCGCGATCAGTGTGAACATCACCGACCCACGCCAAAACAGTTTGATCGGTAAGATCGTGACGGCTCTACAAGAGATGACCGGCGATCTTTGGGTTGTCTCCCCATCTGAAGAAGAGGGCGAGCCAACGCTTTCGCAGCAACGTAAATCAGAAGCGGCGGCGCAGGACGCCGAGGATAGATCACATCCGGCTTTTTCTCACCCGCTTCTGACATCCGCGAAAGAGCTTTATATTCGTGACCGCGCGGAAAATGTCATCCATTCTGAATTCCCGAAAAAAGATATGGGACAAGACAGTGAATAGGACTTAACCATGAAAGATCTAATGGGCCTGATGAAGCAGGCCAAAGAGATGCAGAAGAAAATGGAATCTGCGCAAGAAATGGTCGCCGATTTGACCGCGATTGGCCGCTCCGGTGGTGGTCTCGTCACAGTGACACTTGCGGGTGGCGGGAATATGAAGTCGCTCGAAATCGACCCTTCACTCATGACGGGCGAAGATAAGGAAGTGGTCGAGGATTTGATCATTGCGGCCTTCCAAGATGCCAAAGTGAAATTGGATCAAGCGCAAGCGGAAACGATGAAATCGGCCATGGGGGATATTCAACTTCCACCCGGTATGAAGATGCCGTTCTAGAATGAATAGGCGTGAAGCGGTTCTCATTGGCGCAGCCGTGACGGGCCTAACCGCTTGCGCCGCTTCATCAAATACATCCGAACAAAGCTTTAGTTCTGATCAAAAAGTGGATCTTCTGGCGGATTATGCTGTTAATATAGAAAGCTGGTACACGGATTCAGATTTTGCCGCGCGGTTCGACAAAGCCGGGCAGGACGGTTTTTCCAGCGTAGAATTTTGGTTCATCGACAGCTGGGACAGGAAAGCCTCCGAGCTTGTGAAACTTGCTCAGGATGCAGGTGTCAGTGTTGCACAAATTGTCGGGGATTGCCCGCCACTCGCGCTCACGGAATCACGCGACCTCTTTTTAGAGAATTGCAAAAAAGCCGTGGAGAATGCGAATATCCTAAACACGGAAATTATCACTTTTACCGGGCATCAAAATATAGACGAAGTGTCAAAATCTGAAAGTTTGAAGATTTACCGAGATCACTTTGCAGCGGCAGCATCTATTTTTGAAGACGCCGAGGTTTATGCCGCAATCGAGCCCTTTAATCCCTATGATCATCCCGGTCATTTTCTGTATGGCAGTTCTGACGCCGTCGAAATTGTTCGATCTATTGGGTCGCCTTTTATCAAATTGAATTGGGATTTATTCCATATGCAACGCCATGAAGGCGAGTTGATCGGGAACCTCAAACGTCATGCAGATACAATATGTTATGTCCAATTGGCGGACGCGCCCGACCGCGCGCAACCGGGTACGGGGGAGGTTAACTACGCTCAGGTCCTGAAACAGTTGCGGGCGAGTGGATATGCCCGTCCAATAGGTTTAGAATTCTGGGCCAAAGACAAAAACTACGATAAAGCCGTTTTGGATATGATGGAATTAGCGCAAGCGGTGAAGAGCTAAATTATGAAATCTCTTTTTTCTATTCTTGCCGTTCTAGGGTTTTTGAGCCTGCCGGCTGCGGCTAAAGACACATCCAATCAATCGGCTGGCGCACAGGCGGTGACAGACTTCGGGACAATCCATCATCCCGTACTTTCGAAAAAAGGCATGGTCAGCACACAAGACCGTATTGCTGCCCAAGTCGGCGCAGATATTTTAGCGCGAGGTGGAAACGCCGTTGATGCAGCCGTGGCGACAGGTTTCGCGCTCGCCGTCACACATCCACAGGCCGGGAATTTAGGCGGCGGCGGTTTCATGCTGGTCTATCTTGCGGAAGATAAACGAACGGTTGCACTCGATTTTCGTGAAATGGCACCTGCAGGAGCCAGCCGCGATATGTACTTAAACGCGCAGGGAGACGTTGATAATTCTTTCGCCCAATATAGCCGCGCCTCCGCTGGCGTCCCGGGCACGGTCATGGGATTGCTGGAGGCTTTAGACAGCTATGGGACCATGACACGTCGACAAGTCATGGGGCCTTCCATTCGTCTTGCCAGCGAAGGCTTTACCGTCAGCCCCACCCTGGAAGAGGGATTGAAATCGGCGGGCAAACGTTTCGCAGCAGACCCAAGCTCCGTGGCCTATTTCGGAGATGTGAAGGCCGGCACGGTTTGGAAACAGCCCGATCTTGCCAAGACTTTGCGCCGAATTTTAAAAGACGGCGCTGACGGCTTTTATAAAGGTGAAACCGCCCGCCTTATCGCAGATGAAATGCAAAAGGGTGAAGGACAGGCGCAAGGCCTGATCACGGTTGAAGATCTTGCAAATTATGAAACCGTCACAAGGGAACCCGTGCGCGGAACCTATCGTGGATATGACATCGCCGCCATGTCCCCGCCGTCATCGGGCGGCGTGCATATTGTGCAAATGCTCAATATTCTCGAAGGGTATAATCTCCGTGCGGAAGGTCATAATAGCGCCGCTTATTTGCATAAATTAATTGAGAGTATGCGACGGGCCTATGCGGACCGATCGAAATATTTGGGCGATCCGGATTTTGTTGATGTGCCTGTTGGGGGTTTGACGGATAAAGCTTATGCAGATCGCTTAAGGGACGGAATTGACCTTTCAAAAGCCTCACGCTCCATCGACGTTTTGCCGGGATCAGAGCTTGTGCCGGAGCCTGTGAATACGACGCATTATTCTGTCATGGATGCAGATGGGAATGCTGTGTCGCTGACTTATACGCTAAATTTTTCATATGGCTCGGGCTTCTCTGTCGATGGGGCGGGCTTTCTTCTCAACAATGAAATGGATGATTTTTCGGCCAAACCGGGCGCGCCAAATGGCTATGGTTTGATCGGCGGCGAGGCCAATAAAATCGAACCGCGCAAGCGGCCTCTCTCTTCCATGACGCCGATGTTTGTCATGAAAGACGGAGAGGTCATTCTGGCCACAGGCTCGCCGGGCGGCTCGACAATTATTACATCCGTTTTGCAAGTCGCCTTAAATGTCATGGAATGGGAAATGAATTTAGCTGAAGCGACACATCGCGGCCGCATTCATCACCAATGGCTGCCCGATTACATCTATGCTGAAACCGTGATCAATCCAGACACAATCCGTATCCTGCAAGAGATGGGACATGTCTTTCCGAAAACGTTAAAGGGCGAGATTAATAGAACGATTTTGGGTCGCGTGAATTCCGTTGGTAAAACGTCTGACGGATATATTGCGGGGGCCGCTGACCCGCGCGGTCCCAAATCTGCTGCCATCAGTCCAAAGTGAATTTAGCCTTTGATGTAAGTTTTAGATGCTGGTCTTCACATCGAAACGTCTTATATCCGTTTTATGCCGAACCGTTCTGTCAGCCCGGAAATTGATCGATTGATTAGCCTGCTCTCTAAGCTGCCGGGGCTGGGTCCTCGTTCGGCGCGTCGGGCGGCCTTGGCGCTTTTGAAAAAACCGGATGCGCTTATGACGCCGCTTTCTCTTGCTATGGGCGAGGCAGCGGAACGTATTTCCACCTGTTCGACTTGCGGAAATGTTGATTCGTCTAATCCCTGCCATATTTGCAAGACACCGACGCGCGACAAGACGACGATTTGCGTGGTGCAAGATGTGTCAGATCTGTGGGCGATGGAACGTGCGGGAGCCTTTCGTGGATATTACCACGTCTTAGGTGGGACTCTGTCCGCGCTTGATGGTGTTCGCCCGGAAGATTTGAATATTGCGAGCCTGATTAGACGCGCTGGGGACGAGACAGTTGCCGAAGTCATTTTGGCGATGAATGCCACAGTCGATGGGCAGACGACAGCGCATTATATAACGGACCATTTGGAAACCACAGGCGTGAAAATCTCCCGCCTCGCGCATGGTGTGCCTGTCGGTGGTGAATTAGATTATCTGGATGACGGAACGATCACGGCGGCCATGAAAAGTCGTCGCCCGTTTTAATTCTGACGCGTAGGAAGCACGCAACGCAGGACAGGGGTTCATGAAAAAACTGATGTCAGAGTTTCGATTAACACCTGCGGTCATCGCTCTAATTGTGATGAACCTCATCCCTTTGATCGGTGTGTTTCAGTTTGGTTGGGACGCTGCGACGATTGTGTTTCTTTATTGGTTAGAAAATGTGATTATCGGATTACTCAACATCCCGAAAATCATGGCCTGTGCGGGCGGGGAGTCTCCTCGGCGCTCACTGGGCGGCTTGATCTATCTTTCTGTCTTTTTCAGCTTCCATTACGGCCTGTTTTGTTTTGGTCATTATATGTTTTTGCAATCTACCTATGAGAGCTTGCCGGAGTTTGGTAACATTTTTTCCGCCCTCTTCAGTCCCATATTGTTTTGGTCACTGCTCGGGCTGACCCTCAGTCATATTGTTTCAATGTTCGTCAATTTTCTCGGGCGCGGCGAGTATAAAACCCGCTCTCCAAATGCGCAGATGTTTCTCCCTTATTCTCGGATCGTTCTCTTGCATATTGTGATTATTTTTAGTGGAGCTCTCGCCGTTGCCATGGGGCAAGGCATGGCTACGCTTCTCTTGCTCGTGGGTTTGAAAATCGTCTTTGATCTTGCCGCGCATATTGTTGAGCATGCCAAAGCGCAGAGCTTGATCGCGCCGTCTGTGATTTAAATTTCCTCTAAAATACTTCGCCCAGTTGAGCGATGGCCACAGGTCCAACGCCATTTTTCATGTAAGCGCATTTTTCCGGTGTGCAGGATTTCAGGGGTCGTCTTGCAGTAGCCTGTCATCAACTCGCCGTCCCGATCAAGATGTTGATAACGCATTTCCAAAATCCCGTCCGCGTCAACGCGACCGATTATTTGACCAAAACGGATATTGCCGCCGGAATAGGTTGCTGTGACCATCTCGCCGTCCTGCTCATATTTGAAAATCGTATCAGTTCCTGTCTGGGACGTATCTGACGTTTCAACGGGTTTGAATAATCGTCCGCCGTAATACATCAGCTCTCTCCGTCAGAAATCAGTTTTAGTGTTGGCAGCTCATCTTCGAGAGTCTCCGTCTCAAAATCAACTTTGCCAATTTTCTTGGCGCGCGAGCTAATTTTGCGGGATGAAATTTGAATGTCCGACATATCTTTATCGGCCAAGCGGAAGTGTTTTTGTAATCGCGCGACACGCTCATCCAATCGTGCGACGTCACCTGCCATGACAGAGACTTCGCGTTTGATCAGAGCCGCATTTTTCTGAATTTCCGCATCATTCATCACGGCCTGCATGGTGTGCAGCGTCGCCATAAATGTTGTAGGCGATACGATGACAACACGCTCGGAAAAGCCTTTATCCACGACGGCATCGAATGTGTTGTGAAGCTCCGCAAAGATCGCGTCAGACGGTAGGAACAAAATCGCGAGTTCATAGGTCTCGCCCTCAATTAGATATTTCCGCGAAATGTCTTTGATGTGTTTCATCATATCATTGCGGAAATCGCGTTTTGCGCCTTCCGCTTCAAAAGAACCTTCCGCATCCACCATGCGCCGCCAGCTTTCCATCGGAAATTTACTATCCACGGCCACATCGCCATGACCTTCCGGCATGTGGATAAGCGCATCCACGCGGGTATTATTCGAGAGCGTATGTTGAAAGGTAAAAGCCCGTACGGGAAGGAAGGCCTTTATCAAATCCTGCATTTGCTTCTCGCCAAACGCCCCGCGCGCTTGTTTATTTGAGAGAACGGATTGCAGGCCGGAGACCTCTCCGGCCAGCGCTTTGATATTATTCTGGGCTTGGTCGATCAGGCCCAAGCGTTCATGGAGCTTGGTGAGGTTTTCACTATTGCGCGCATGCACATGTTCCAGTGATTTCCCGACGCGGTCAGATACGCCCGTTAAGCGCGTATCCAAGACTTGCGCAAAATTGACATCCCGCCTTTCGCTATCTTCTGCAAATTGCGCGAGACGGCCTTGTAAGCGCGATTGTTCCTCGCGCATCTCTGCGAGGTGACGCTGTAAGGTCTTGGCCTCTTTGGACCGTCCGCTGCGCATCACCCACGCCGTCAGCAGAACCGCGAGCAGGACCATTAAAGCCGCCAATAAAAATTCCGTCAGCGTAATCGAGGCGCCCGAAAACTCGACAATAGGTTCCATCTTTGTTCTCCTTCAGCGAAGGATGTGCCATGTTTTTCAGGGCTTGGGAAGAGGGTGACGCAAGGCTAAATCCTCAATGTCCTCTCTCGGAGAGCCAACGTCCCAAACTAGTCCGAGCGCACCCATCTTTTCTATCAGCCATGCGGCCGGGTCTATTTGGTTTTCATACAAACCAATGCGTGCGCTCTCTGGGAAGGCATGGTGATTATTATGCCAGCATTCGCCGTGGGTGATCCAGCCGCCAAATAAATTTGGGAGACGCAGATTGGACGCTTGGACGCCTGCTGCGGGTACGTCCCATTTTCCAGGGCCTGGGTTGTGGCAGATGTAAGTGACAGTCCAATGCCCGATTGTGCTGAGGCAAACCCTAAAACAAATTCCCCAAACCACGAAGGGCAGACCTCCCAAGATAAATAAGAGGCACGCCAAGCCGAATTGGTGTAATCGCCAATAATGATCTAAGTGAGACAGGAATCGATTATCCGAAATTTCTGCCTCTATCTCAATCTTGGGCGGATGCACGAAGTCGAATTTGTAAAAGAGCTGCCAGCTCAAATCCCTTAGAAATGATCGACGATGTGAGAAAAAGTCGTGACAATATGGTGCGCGTTGTGCCCAATCGCGTATATCATGTATTTTGATAATCGATGTCGGACCACCAATCCCGACGAGTGTTCCAAGGTAAATTAGAAAATATTTGAGCCAAGATTTGGCTTTGAAACTCCTATGGATCATCATGCGGTGCATCCCGATGGAATGCCCAAAAAGAAGGGTGATATAGGTTAAACCTATTCCCAAACATATGGCGGCTATGTTCGTTTGGGTTGGAGCGAGAATTATAAAACTCCCAATCATGATACCGTTCCAGACCGATTTCGGAATATCTAACCTGACGGTACCGTCTAAACTATTGGCTTTATGGCTCGATATTCTATGGACTGGCGCCATCATAATGCGGTCTCCGTCGCTTGAACTGGCTTCCCAATAATATTGACCAAGAGATAATCCGCGCTTTCCCGTATGGCGCGTCTTTGCATGGGGCCGAAATACCAAGCGGGGTCGAGATCACGGCGATAGCGGATTGTGAGACGAACCTCAGTGGATCCATCCGCTTGAGGCACCATTTCGATCTTTGTCCCGTGAATGGTGAGATAATGTGAAAAATAGCTCGTATTCTTGGTCACTTCTGTCTCGATCAAAAGCGGTTTGACCGTTTTCATATGTAGCCGCGTTTCGCCTTTGTGAACATTGGTGAAGCCCCAACGACGATAGGTGAAATAGGCCGTATGGGTTTCACCTTGGGCGAATTTTGGCGCATCAATGCGCTCCGGCAAAGGAAAGATAGAGAGAAAAGCACTGCGCTTCGCGTCCAGATGAACGGGCCGCGCCAGATTTGCGTGAATCTCTTCCGGCGTGAGGTTCAGGATATGCGTCCGCGTTATCACTTCCTCTCGTGGAAAACTTGTCGTGTCGGTTAAACCTTCAACAGAAGTGATGATGACGGCCAAGGGGACGAAGCTCGCCCGAAAAACGTCGGCTTTTTTAAAACGTTCTGGGTCAGCTTTATTGGGCGTGAGCGCAATGGCGAGCATGGCAAAGAAGATATAAATCGGCGCAGCCATGATGACGCAAATAAAGCCTTCAAAGAGGAGGGCTGAGCTAGCGAGCATCACAATGATCGTCGCGAGTAAGTGACGCGCAGCGCGTTTCCGACGGCTCCATCCCTTGGGTTGAGGAACAAACACATAAAGAATGATCCCGATCAGATAAGGGATGAGACAATAGAAGAATGAGGTTGTCGCAAAGCGACTATCCAGCGCTAAACGCGTCATTAATGTCACCACGCCCAGAATGAGCAGATAGCGTATCCAGACGGGCTTCGGCCCTCCCGTCAGGAGATTTTTCAATGTGCCGGGCATAGGATTTGCCTTTCGTCTCGCACCTTCGCCACTCGCCTTGGTCGGAGATGATCGCGCAACGCTGCGGCAATGTTAGGGTCTAGAAATTCAAACCCATGCATGAGGGCTTTGCGGGGGTGGATGTCTTGATCGGCCAAGAGTATTTCCTGACCTAACCCGCCCATGCATTTGATTAGCAGAAGCGGAAGGGGGACCCAGCTAGGTCTGTAAAGCGCTGTCGCGAGGGCTTTTGTGAAATGTCGATTAGTGACGGGTGTGGGGGCTGTGCCATTGAGCGGCCCGTCTATTTGCGGATTTTGGGCGGCAAATTGGATCATCCGAACGAGGTCGTCGCGCATAATCCAACTCATCCTCATGTCGCCGCGCCCAAATCTCGCGCCGCCGCCGAGTTCCGTGGGCACGAGAAGTTGCGCCAATGCACCACCGTCTCGGTCCAAGACCATACCGATGCGAAGACAAACGACACGCGTTTCAAGGCTTCGCAATTTTTCAGCCTCCGCCTCCCATGCGAGGCAAAGTTTTTGCGCAAAACTCGCATCGGGTTGGATCGTCGCGCATTCATCCATGGGGCCTGCAGGATTGACGCCATAGATCCCAATGGCGCTGCCATTAATCAGCGTTTTCGGGCGATGATGGAGGCGGTTAAATAAGCGGCCCAACGCGCGCGTCGTCTCAATACGGCTCCGGATGAATTCGGCTTTTCTCGCTTTTGTCCAAAAGCCTTGGGCAAGAGGCTCGCCCGCAAAATTCACGACGACATCGATACGGCGCTTTGCCGGAATTTGGTCTAAATCCGTAATGACGGTGACAGGGGCAGGAAGGGCTGCGGTCACAGCATTACGGGTTAAAACGATGATGTCATGCCTCCCGACTTGCAGGGCGTTGATCAGACGGCGTCCAATAAAGCCTGTGCCGCCTGTGATCAGCCAAGTTTTGCGTGGTCCCGCTAGGTGAAGCTCGCTCGGGCTGCGTCGCGTTAATCTAGGCAAGCGATAGGCCGCATAGCCATCGCGAGCGGCAAAGAGTGTAACGGCGAAGGCTCCGGCCAAGAGAAAAAGACTCCACGCGCCATACCAGACGGGCGTTAGACCTGTGGGGGCTTTGGTCCATTCCACAAGGACCGGGATGAGCAACGCCAGAACCACACCATAATTCGCCGTCATCAGAGTGTGTAAGAGTCGTTCCGTGATGGGGAGTTTCCGCGTTTTGTCTTCTTCCGCGAAGTCTTTCAATGTCACGCCGACTTCCGCTATCAGCAGTGCAATCAAACCGATCGCAATCCAGCCTCCGGGTTGGGTGAGGGCCAGCAGAGTGAAAGCCAATGTGTAGGCGAGATTGCGGATGGCATGTAACTTTAACTCATGGGCTTGGCTGTTGCGCCATGCCAGACGCTCTGTAAATTCGTGATGATAAAGCGTATCTAATGCGCCCATTGCCATTTGTATCGTGATAAAAATCCAAATTGTGAGGGTCATGTTTCCGGCTCCAGATCATCTTGGAATCGCACGCGTTGATCCACCATTTTGCCGAACCATTTATGCTCCAGCCGTAATGTGAAAACGAATTGACCCTTGCCGAGTTCTTCATGGCCGGCGCGTAAGGTTTTGGGGCCCAACCAGTGGGGAAGTGTTAAGCGCAAGCGGCCAAGATCCCAGAATATGTCCTGCGCGCGAAAGACAAGTTCTCGACCTTCGACGAGGGGAATGAGGCTCATTCCAATCCCTGCGCCGATATGTTCTTCAATGCCTGTCGGACCTTTGAAATGTTTGGCGCTTTGAATGACTTGCGGGAAAGGTCGTTTTGTATCCTGCCTTGCATATTGACGCGTCCAGATTTGGCCGCCATTCGGGGCTTCGGTGACGGTAACGACGGCTGCCGCTCCGGCATTTTGTGTGTCTAAGGGCAGGGGCGCGCCAACTACTCTCAGGAGGGTGTTGATAAGACGCCCCCAAAGATTGACGCGATTATATTCGACTTGTCCGCGATAGATCAAAGCCTCACCAATCGCCACGCGCCGTCCGAAACGTCTGCGAACGGGACGGGGGAGGCGGTTCCAATCTTCGTCTGTAAAGAGGTGGCGGAATCTTATGTCGCCTAAGGGTTCATTTTTGGGTGCGGTGGTTTTGTTCCGTTGGCCCCAATCTTTATCTTCAAATCTATAGGCGACCATTTTGTCGCTCCTTTAAGTCACT
>CAZBDT010000007.1:30666-34963 GCA_964490745.1 uncultured Algimonas sp. | reverse complement strand
GTCCAAATTTGGCCTGTATCCGTCGTCTTCGAAGATGAGCTGACCCTGCGACGTCTGTTGCACCCGATCATTGAGATGGCCAAATGAAGGATCGATTAGAGGCGCTGGCCTATGACATCGCGACAGGTTTTGTGCGGCTCTTCCCCTTTGGCTTTGTCTCTGCCATGGGTGCGTTTATCGTCAAGATCATCGGCCCACTGACGTCCAAAACCCATATAGCGGAAACGGGACTTCGCACGGCATTCCCGGATAAATCAGACGCCGAGATCAAAGCTCTGATGAAAGCCCAATGGGATAATTTGGGCCGGACCTTCGCTGAATTTCCGATCACGCACAGGCTGCGTCCCTTTAACTCGAAGAGTCGGATAAAGGTGGAAGGTTTAGAGCATTTCAACGCCAATCAACCCGCCATTATTGCGACAGGACATTTTGCGAATTGGGAGGTTATGGCAACCGTTCTAACGCAGTCTGATCACACGGTCCGCATCACATATCGGAAAATCAATAATCCGCTGATTGATGCGCGAGTACGGAAACAGCGCGAAGCTTATGGGACAAAATATCTCGTCAGAAAATCCGGTCATGCAGGTGGACGGGAGCTTTTTGAAGCGCTGAAATCCGGTGAGAGCGTCGCCCTTTTAAATGACCAAAAATTCAATACGGGCGTTGAAGTCCCATTTTTTGGCGAGCCCGCTATGACAGCCCAAGGTGCGGTACGATTGGCCTTAAAGACAGGCTGTCCACTGTTGCCCATGTCCGTCACACGCGACAAAGCAAAGTTTAGCGTCAAATTCCACCCGCCTATTGATTTAAATGTAACAGGCGAACGCGATACGGATGTCCTGTCTGGTGTGACACAAATCAATGCGTTTATTGAAGACAGAATACGCGAAAATCCGGCCCAATGGTTTTGGGTCCATCGACGCTGGCCAAAAAAACTTTACACCTAAATCTGCGCGTGAAATCATACAGAAATGTTGATGAAGACCCTACCGCCCCCGGCTGAATTGTGGATATTAACCTTTTATTAACTATAAAACGACAACCTCACACTGTGGGAAGTGAGGCTACGGAATGAATAGCTCAAATTTAAGTCGAAATTTTTATAACCAATCATCTCCTGTTCCACCATTATATCAGGATACAAAACATGATATATGGCGAGACACTATAACGAATTTATATACCGCTATGATCGTCGTAGACGGTAAAATGCTGCCAATCGAAGTTGAAACACTGCAGGCGGTTGCACGTGAAACTTTTTCAGATTGTGGAATAGACCATAAATCTATTGATCTAGACAAAGATCGGGCCAGACAGATTTATAAGACCCTAAAAGGTCCCGGCGGTCGATTTTGGTTGGGAAATCAACATATGAAGCTCAAAGAGTTCGAACATCACGATCTGTTACTTGAAAAGCTTTGGGAATTATCGATGAGCGACGGCGTTTTAGACAAAAGCGAAGGCCAGTTAATTGATATCTTTGCCCATTTATGGCAACGATTTTAGACCATTTCATAAAAAGCTTATCTTACAAAATCAGCCATGAAACACCTCGCCGTCATCGCGTCACTCATCGTCTGCGCCTGCGCCGATCCGCGAACGCCCGAACATGCCGTGCCTAAATCCATAATCTCCGAACATGTCAGAGCCTTTAATGCGGGCGATGTCGAAGCGATGACCAAGATGCAACATCCGGATATTGAATGGCTGAGCGTCTCCGGCACAAAACTCTCTGTCGAAGTTTCGGGGCGTGACGCTTTGTCCAAGAATATGACGGAATATTTTAAATCCCCCACAAAAGCGACCGGGCAGCTCCGGGGGTGGAGTATGAATATGCCCTATGTCTCTGTGACAGAAACCGCGACTTGGACGCGCAAAGACGGGTCCGAGGCCTCACAAAGCTCGCTGACGGTTTATGAGTTAGACAATAATCTAATCCGACGGGTTTGGTATTACCCGGCTGTGGAAAATTAAGCGCTTTTTTCGCGGGTTTGGTCCCACACGCCAAATTCATGCGCGATACAGCGTTCTATTAATTTGCGCCAAACGGGTTCCGCAATATCAGGTGATAATCCTTGGATTTTGGCTTCGGCCAAAACCTTGCTGACGACATCCTCAATCCTCGGTTCATCATAGACGGCTTCGCGGTTCGGCTTAATGCGGGCGGCCGCATGCATATAGCCTTGGCGCGTCACCAGCAGGCGCACGAGTTCGCGGTCAATCGCATCGACGCCCTCGCGGACCTCTAACATGGTCTGACAGTCTTCGGGTTTTTTAGCCATTAGAGGGCCACTCCGTCAGTAATTCCGGGTCGAGGTTCCGCCCCCGCCATTTGAGACGCCAGCACAGATGCGGCCCCGTTGAGCGCCCGCGCGAGCCGACTGTTGCAATTTGTTGTCCTTGCGTAACGCGCTCGCCCTCTTGAACCAGAACCTCTTCATTATGCAGATAATAAGAGATGAGGCCCTGCCCGTGATCGATCATGATCAGCGAGCCTTCAAAATACATCTCCTCGCTGGCAAGGCTGACAATGCCGTCAGCGGGGGCAAGGATCGGCGTGCCTTTTGGGGCGGCCAAATCGACACCAAAATGCGGGCGTTTCGGCTCACCATTCAAAATACGCTGCGCCCCGAAATTCGTTGTCTTGGTGTGGTTCGTGACGGGATAGATGAAGCCATTTCTGAACCCGATCTCTTCAACCTTCGACGCAAATCCGACTTTCTTTAGCGCGCTGGCTTTGCGGATTTGTTTGAGCTGTTCGGGCGTATATTCGCTAACAAATTTCTTGGGCAGACCATCAATTCGCGAAATATCATAGTCGCGTTTTTCAATGTCAAAATCGACACGCGCTTCCCCGACACGCACAAACGCCGCTGGTTCATCGCGGTCAAACCCGACAAGGAGAACACCGTTTTTATCGGCGGTTTGTGTGTAAGTGTCGTTTTCAGATCGCCCGACTTCGACACGGGCATTGGGTTCAGTTTGGCAGACGACAAGACCGCCCTGTTTCGCAATACCGTGGCAGTCGATAGAGTCCTTGAATTCCACTGCTTTCACTTGAGAGGCTTCCAGAGCTTCTGCTAATTTTTCACTGACGTCCTGAGATTGCTCCGCGTCCAAACCAATATCTTGTAATATGACTTTGATATCGACAATCTCTGAAGGGTCATATTCAACTTGAGCCTCAGGATCAGCTGCACAAGCCGCAAGCATAGAGGCGAGTCCAACGATCACCAATCTCCCTCTTCTCCTCGCTTGCGGGGGGAAGTGGCTGGAGCGTAGCGGAAGTCGATGGAGGGACACTTTCGTTAAGGCCAGAGAACGACGAGACTTACCCCCCATCCCCCCTTCGGGGGACTTCCCCACATAAATGGGGAGAAGAGATTTCAGCGATATCCGCATCTTAGATCGCACCTGCCCGTTTAAAGCCCTCAAGGCTGGCGCTCGCATCTTTATAGGCTTCCTGACGGTCGGCGTTCCAATAGCGGAGCATTTCCAGCGGGATTTTCTCGCCTGTCACCGCGCAGAGCACATAGCTGCCCGTTTCCATAATGGTGAAGTCCGAGGCACCGTAATGGATTTTGGCTTCGCCTTGGTTTTTAAAAAACGTCATGACACTATCCTTTCCAGAGGACTTAGGCGGAAATGGGACGAATTAAAACAGGTCGGCCTGCTTTTTATCGGCCTCTTTTTGTACGGCCCGCTTTGCAGATTTGCGGGGCGCTTTGGGCGCACCGCCCGCAATCATCGCCCCAACATCTCCATCGGCGAAGGTCAGGCTGACCGCCTGCCCCGATTTCGCAGCGGATTTGGACCGAATGACCTGCCCTGCTTCATCGCGGACAAGGGCAAAGCCCCGCTCCAAAGTGCCTTTATAGGAATAGGCGTCCAAGAGTTTATCCGCCCGGTCCAAGCGACGGGATTGGGTGTCCAATTGGCGCTTCAACGCGGCTTCCGCCGTTTTGCCAAACCGCGTCAGTGTTTCGCCTTGCCGTGCCAAGTTTGTGTGTTGGCGCTGCTTCGTAAAGCGCATGGCCGATTGGAGCGCTTGCCCTTGCCGCGCCAGTTTTTCTGTCTTGGGATCCAGCAATCTAGATATCGGCGGGAGCGCAGCGCGAGAGCTGTCCAGACGTTGACGCGAAGGAGCCAACACAGCGTCAATGCGGGGCAGTCGCGCCGCGCGCAATGTCGTGGCCCGCTCTGCTGTCGTCCGGCGTAAAGCGCGCAAAAGGCGCTGACCGTAATCGCCGACTGTCTCCACCCAATCCGCACGAACGGGGACCGCGACCTCTGC